>JAFYSE010000063.1 GCA_017546665.1 Clostridia bacterium
TGGGCGAAGCAGTTACAGTAACAGAACCAACTTGTGTTGATGATGGTCTTGCAACTGCAAAGTGTGAAAACTGTGATTACACAGAAGATACAGTTCTTCCTGCAACAGGTGCTCACGTAATGGGCGAAGCAGTTACAGTAACAGAACCAACTTGTGTTGATGATGGTCTTGCAACTGCAAAGTGTGAAAACTGTGATTACACAGAAGATACAGTTCTTCCTGCAACAGGTGCTCACGTAATGGGTGAAGCAGTTACAGTAACAGAACCAACTTGTGTTGATGATGGTCTTGCAACTGCAAAGTGTGAAAATTGTGATTACACAGAAGATACAGTTCTTCCTGCAACAGGTGCTCACGTAATGGGCGAAGCAGTTACAGCAACAGAACCAACTTGTGTTGATGATGGTCTTGCAACTGCAAAGTGTGAAAATTGTGATTACACAGAAGACACAGTTCTTCCTGCAACAGGACACAACGAAGAGTGCGGACACACAGAAGAATAATTTTAAACATAAAAAAGGAGTGGGAAACCACTCCTTTTAGTTTTGTCTTTTTTTAGAGTTTTGAGAAACCGTGACAGTTAATCAATGCATCTAACTTTTTACCTGCTTTACAAAGTGGGCATTCGTGAGCAGGAAGGCTGAAATAGTCCGGTAAATCCTTTGGATTGAAAACAGAGTTAACCTCGAGTCCAGCACAATTCTTTGATGATGCGAAGATTGAGGCAATACCAACAACCTCGCCACCATAGTATTTGATTGCTTCAATAGCAGCCTTTGCAGTATTACCAGAAGCCACGGAAACAGCTGTAACCAATACGTGCTTACCCTTAATCATAGGAACAATATTGTCTCTGAAAATAATCTGTGAACCATTAACAATTTCAGGTGTAACAATGTAAATGGTTTGGTGAGCATTGATATTAACATAGTCACTCTTTGTAAGTTCCTCTGCAACGCAAGTAGCAATAACCTCTGTACCATCAAGACATAAAATAGTGTCAATTATTTGATTACTATATTTATGGTTTTTGCAAAGTTCCTGAGCAACTGCCTGTGCCTCGGAAAGACGGGATTTCTGTGCAGCAACATCAATGTAGTAATTGCTGTGAGCACTACTTGTTGCAAAATGTCCCTTTGCGACACGAAGAACTAGGTCTTTGTTATGTGTTTTGATTTTAGAAATGCTTGTTGTTGGCATAAGGTAGCCCCCTATCTTCTTTTATACTACAATTGTATTATAAAGAAAAATATAATTCAAGAAAAATTTAGGTGTGGAAATGTAGAAAAAACAGCAGAAAATACAGTAAAATTGACGATAAAATTACTTGTTTTATATTCCCATTGAGCATTATGAACATTAAGAGACTGCATAGAAATATATTGACAAAGAGAAAAAAACGTTGTATTATTGTATTAGAACAATAATACAAACGAGGTGATACTATGGCTTGGAAATTTTCTTCGGACAAACCCGTATATCTGCAAATATCTGACAGAATTGTAAAAAGAGTCTTGTCAGGAGAGTATGCTGCGAGAGAACAGATACCTACCGTAAGACAGATTGCGTTGGAGGCAGCAGTAAATCCAAATACGGTTCAACACGCTTTTTCAGACCTTGAAAACGAAGGACTTATTATCTCAAAAGGGACTTTGGGACGATTTGTTACCGAGGACACGGAGGTTGTTGCTTTGTGCAAACGAAAGATGGCTGAACAGTTAGTACGTGATTTTGTAAAGGAAATGGAAGAGTTGTCAATCACTAAGGAAGAAACTATAAGTTTAATCGGGGAGGTTATGGAATGAATATTCTTGAATGTAAAAATATATGCAAGTCATATAAAAAGAATTTTCCTGTGCTTTATAATTTTAATATAGAAATTCCTACGGGAAGAATTGTTGGCTTGTTGGGTCCGAATGGTTGTGGAAAATCTACTTTGATGAAATTAATTTCAGGACTTTTACAGGCAGACAGTGGAGAAATCCTTATATCGGGTAACCCTGTTGGAGAAAAAAGTAAGGCGTTAATTTCATACTTGCCTGAACGCACATATTTTAGTTCAAATATGAGGGTCAGCGAATTGGTTGATTATTTTGAAGATTTTTACAGTGATTTTGACACTCAACGAGCATACAAACTTCTTGCTGATTTGGGTATAGACCCTGAAGCAAGTTTAAAGGCTCTTTCAAAAGGTACAAAAGAAAAAGTTCAGTTAATTCTTGTTATGTCACGAAATGCAAGACTTTATCTTCTTGATGAGCCTATTGCAGGTGTTGACCCTGCTGCGAGAGAATACATTTTAAGTACTATTGTAGGCAATTACAATCCTGATGCCACAATTATCATTACAACTCACTTGATTACGGATGTTGAACAAGTTCTTGATGATTTTGTATTCCTTGGTTTCGGAGGAAGAATTCTTCTGGCAGGAAATGCTGAAGAAGCACGTAATGAAAGCGGAAAATCTCTTGACGAGTTGTTTAAGGAGGTATTCAGATGTTAAGGAAACTTTTAAAATATGATTTTAAAGCAGTATTCAGGTACTGGTGGATTGCTGCACTCTCATCAGTTGCTCTTGCTTTTGCAGGAGGATGGAGTATTTCAGTTTTCACAAGTGAAAAGGCACTTCCAACTGCTGTTATTGTGTTGGCAATTCTCGTGGCAATTATTGCTGTACTTGGTGTGTTTGCTTTCTCTTTGTTAACAGTTATTTTTGTCTATTCCAGATTCTATAAAAATCTTTTTACTGATGAGGGATATCTCACTTTTACATTACCTGTAAAACGAAGTCAGTTGCTTAATTCAAAACTGATTACAGGCATAGTTGCAGGTTCATTAACCGGATTTGTCCTGCTGATTGATGTCATTATTGCGCTATGTGTGGGTTTGCCTGATATATTCTTTAATGCAGAGCTTATTCGCTCCTTCATAGATGAGGTTGCTCTTGAAATTATTCGTGAAACAGGATTTTATTTGGTGATTTATATTCTTGAAGCCTTGTTACTATTCATTCTTGTAGGAATATTTTCAAACTTATTTATCTTCTGTTGCATAACTATTGGCTCAATTATTGCTAAAAAGGCAAAAATCATTACTGCCATAGCAATTTACTATGTTGCAAACAGTGTTTTTACTTTTGTAATACAGATTTTTATGCTTTTCGGAGTTGATGCAGTTACCGGTTGGATTGCCGGTATTGAAGAAAATCTGTTTTGTCCGATTTTTGCGTTAATAATGCTTTGTGGAATACTGTTTATTGGTACTGTATGCACAATGCTTTATTCCTTGCAGTATTGGATGCTTGACCGTAAGCTTAATCTGGCATAAGGGGGAGTTTAAATGAAAAAGATATTAGCAATAGTTTTTACACTTGTACTCATTTTCTCCTGCTTTGCAATCAGTTCATTTGCATTTGAGAGTGCAGATAGCTTTGTTTATGAAGATAAGGCTTATTTTGACTCACAGCCTGTAATGACCTTTTCTGAAGATTTCAAAAAACTTTATGTTAACGATGAGCCGTTTTCTCGTGCTGATTTGTCAATACTTTCAGAATACTTTGGGTATAGTGTTGATGTTGTAAAGGAGCAATCTTCTTGGCTTCGTAATAGTGTGTATGTTGATTTTACTGACGCTCAAAAGGAAATGGTTAAGGGTATTGAAATTTCAACAAATAAAGCACAGAATATGTTTTTGATTGACATGAATCTTGGAGATGGTTCAAATCTCAGCATTTATTTCATTAAAGATACATATCTTGAAGATTATAACAACGTAGTCAACGGAAATGGTGAACAATACGTAATTGATTTTCTTTATCCTGAAAACAATGTTGTTTTAACAAGCAAAAGTGCGTTAGAGGGAGAAGCATTAACAATAAATCAGGAAGACTTCTTCAGTACCTATGAGTATTTCTATGTAGATGCAGCAAACAAGGATTTGAGTGTTTCAAGGACAACGGGTGTTATATTTAATTTAAACGGAACATATTTTTATTTTGATTATATTGCTGAAGGCATTGAAGATGCAGACTTTTTGTATTCAGGTAATTATGTGGAAGGTCAAGAAATAAATGTATATAAGATTACTGACGAGCAGTTGCTTATGGACATTGAACTTGCAATGGAATCATATTATGGTGATGATTACGGAATATTCTTTGACAAGGAGACATCGGACCTTATCGCATTGATTTCCTTAATAATTATCCTTGTTGTTATTCCGGCAATAGTTTTTGTAGTATTCATTATTAAGGCAATTCATAGCAAGGGCACTTACAAGAAGCTTTACGCAACTGTGGCAGGACTCTGTATAGCAGAAATAATAGTATTTATAATTCTCGCATCTATCATTTACCCCACAGCCTCAAAACAGGATGAATCAATTATTGGCGGTTCAGTAGAGGGAGAAGTGGTTATAGACATTGGTTATAGCGACGAAATCAACGAGTGGTATGAACTTTAAAAACTTAAAAGCCGATGGGGTAACCATCGGCTTGTTTTATGCATTTTGATATTGTCTTCCCGTGTGGTCAAGATAATAATCTTCCTTGTAGATTAAATCCTCAACCGAAACGAAGGCATAGCCTTGCTTTGAAAGCTCTGTAAGGATTTTATCAAGGGCAGGGGCAGTGTTTTCCACCCCATTATGAAAAAGTATTATCGAGCCATTTTTTGCACCTTTTACAACTCGATTGACTATTTCTTCAACAGAGATTTTTGTATAGTCAAGGCTATCGCAGTCCCATTGAATAGTGTACATTCCAAGGCCCTTTGCTACTTCAATGCTTTGTGTCGTGTAATCCCCCGATGGTGCACGAACAAGGGTGACCTTTTCGCCTGTAATACCTTCAAGTTTTTTGTTGCAGTTTTCAATTTCTTCCTTTATTTCATTTCTTGAGCATTTTGAAAATGCCTTGTGGGTATTAGAATGGTTGGCGATTGTGTGTCCTGCATCATAAAAAGCCTTGACACTCTCAGGAAATTTTTCTGCCCAGTCACCAACAATGAAAAAAGTTGCCTTTGCATTGTGCTTGTTGAGAATATCAATAATCTGTTGTGTATCCTGATTAGTCCAAGCGGCATCAAAGGTGATTGCTATCTTTTTCTCACTTGTTTCAACAGAATATATGGGTAATTTTTTCTGGTTGACCGATGCCCAGGCATAATTACCCATTAAAAGTCCAAAAATGATTGAGATGGCTAAAATTATAGAAAGCACACCCGTAAGTTTGCGTAATGTAAGCGTTTTAAACCACATAAAAATCCCTCCCGTAGAATATACGAGAGGGACAATTTTTATTATGAATTTTATTTCATATTACCTGCTCTGATTTCCGCGATTTCGTTTTCAACGAACTGTTCAAGAGAAGGCTGTTCTTCCATTTGCTTTTTGAGTGTTTTACCAACAACAACATTCATCACAACATTTACGATGAAGAGTGCACAACCAACAATAAAGCCGATGCCTAAACTGCATTCTGTAATAATTCCGCCACCAAGTGCTGTACAAGCAGATGTGAACTGTACAAAGAATACAGATGCTACACCCCAGCAGATTGTTGCAAGAACATTAAGGATGATGTTGAATTTGTATTTCAATTTAATACCTGCGAGGAGAAGTACGAAGAAATTGAGAACACCAAAAACAACAGCAAGAAGTAAAAGCACACAAGCAATTACAACCATTGTTGCAGCCTTACCTAAAACCTCGCCACCCATAAGAGCGATTACACTACCAATATCTGTTTTAAGAAGGTAGTTAAGCACAAAGTTAAGGAATGAAACTGTTTCTTCGCCCTGATAGAAGGGGAGATTAAGCTTGAAACTATAAAGTGGGAGAAGAAGTGCAAGAAGGGGAACAAAGGTAAGCACAAGACGTGCCACACGAAGCTTTGACCCTGCAACTGCAGATTTAAAGTTTCCGAATTTATAATGGAATTTTGCAAAAGCGTGTTCTGCAAAATCTGCATCATCTGATAAGCGTTTTTCCCACTGGTGGTTAGGAATATTAGCACCACATTTTGGACATTCAGCCTTAAAATCCCAAAGTTTCAAGGTGTGTCCACAGGAAGGACATTTTGCTGCCATAAAATCACTCTTTCTAAATTAACTTTTTATATTGTACTACAATTATTTTCTTTTTGCAAGTCTAATTACATTCCATGAAAGGGCTTTAAGGTTAACAGTAAGGTTCTTTCCGTCAAATTCAGGATTTTCAGCCTTAAATGGTTTGACAGGAGTTGAAATCGCACTGTTTTCATCCTTAATGCCATATCCACTCATTTCAATATGTTCAACAACCTCAAAGTTTTCAAAGTCAAGGAGAGAAACATCAAAAAGAATATCTTCTTCCATATTTCTGTTAACTGCGAAAATTGTAAGACTGTCTTTGTCTTCGCTCATTGTTGCGATTGACTCAATGTCAGGAACATCGGTAAATTCCTTTGTATCGTGTTTAGGGGAAACAACACGAGAATCAAGAGTATAGCCACGACCATAATTTGAAAGGTGCATAAATGGATAGAAGATTGTCTGCTCCCAGCAAGCACCACCGTTTTCAGTCATAATTGGTGCAATAACATTTACAAGCTGTGCAAGACAACCAATTTTAACTCTGTCTGCGTGTTTGAGAAGAGTCATAAGCATAAGAGCAACTAAAAGAGCATCTTCAAAATTGTAAATGTCTTCAAGCTGATGAGGTGCAGTACTCCATTTTTCGAAAGGTGCACCGTTTGAATGATACCATACATTCCATTCATCAAATGAAAGGTTAACAATATGCTTTGAGCGTTTTTTAGCCTTTATGTAATCGCAAATGCAAATAACTGAACGGATAAACTCATCCATTTTTAAGTTTTTAGCAAGGAATGATGGAGTGTCATTTTCATGATTACCGAAATAAATATGAAGTGAAAGGTAGTCAACCTTGTCATAAGCCAAGTCAAGAGTTGTCGCTTCCCATTCACCAAAAGTATCCATATCACGTGAAGCACTACCACAGAGAACAGTTTCAATTGATGGGTCAGTCCATTTCATAACCTTTGATGCTTCAGCGGCTGTACGACCATATTCGTAAGCGGTTTTGTGACCGATTTGCCAGTCACCGTCCATTTCATTACCCAAGCACCAAAGCTTGATGTTGTGTGGGTCTTCATAACCGTGTGAACGACGAAGGTCACTCCAATAGCTCCCACTCTTATGGTTGCAATATTCAACAAGGTTTCTTGCTTCTTCAGGGCCACGAAGTCCAAGGTTTACTGCCATCATAGGTTGAGAATTCGCCTTTTTACACCATTTTGCAAATTCGTTTGTACCGAAAAGGTTAGGCTCAGTAACACCCCAAGCAAGTTCAAGTTTTCTTGGACGCTTATCAACAGGGCCAACACCATCTTCCCAATTATAGCCGGAAACAAAGTTACCACCGGGATAACGAACGATTGGCACATTGAGTTTTTTTACTTTTTCAATAACGTCCTGACGGAAACCGTCTTCGTCAGCAGTTGGATGGTCAGGCTCATAAATACCGCCATAAACTGCACGACCTAAATGCTCAATAAATGAGCCATAAATTCTCTCATCAATTTTTGCACCTGTAAATTCAGAAACAAGAGACATTTTTGCCTTTTTCATATTAAAAACCACCTTTTCGGGCTATTTTGTTGTTTCTTCGGAAAGTTCCTGCTTTTCAGAAAGGAATTTATGAAGAATATCTACATTCTCATCCAAATCCATTACAAGTGAAGCACCAACACCGGAGATGTTTTCATCGTGCCAAGTACCGTTAGCAGGAATTTGCTGTTGGAAAATATCATAAGTGTACAGCTTTTTAACAAGAGCATCTGTACCCATATTGAGAATCTCTTTGGAATCAAGATTAGTTTTAACAAGCGGAATAATTGTTTTCGCAAGGTTGTAAAGCTCGTCCATGCTGAGAGTTTTTGATTTTTCTACAATAGCAGTAATAACCTTTCTCTGTCTTTGTGTTCGCATAAAGTCAGAGTCAAGGCTCCTCATTCGGCTATACCACAAAGCCTGTTTACCATTGAGAGAAACACTTTCACCTGCTTCAATAGGAATAAGCTCACCGTCGTTCTTTGCCCATTTTGAATATCGGCTTTCTTTTTCTGTTACTTCAACATTAATACCACCGATTTCATCAACGATAGTGGTAAAAATTTCAAAGTCAACCATGGCATAATAGTCAATATCAACCTTGAAATTCATTTCAAGAGTATCAGTAAGTCCTTGGATTCCACCAACGAAGAATGCAGAATTAAGCTTTGATTTTCTGTTTTTGCCTGCGATTTCAACATAGGAGTCACGAAGGAAGGACGTAAGCTTAATCTGTTGATTTTTGTGGTCGAGGGTAACAAGAATCATTGTGTCGGAACGAGATTCGGTTTCGCCCTCTCTTGCGTCAGCACCAACAAGGAGAATATTGATTTGTGCATTATCCTTGTAAAGAAGAGAGGAGTCAATATGACTGTTTTCACTCAACTGTTCCTCCGTATTAAAAGATGAGAGAAGGTCTTTGAGAGTGCTGTATGCAAAAATTCCCAAGCACGAGCCACCAATAAGCACAACACAGAGAAGAGCAATTATAGTGTTTCTGACGGTATGACGTTTTTTCTTTGGCTTGTTTTCTTCACCATAGGAATCACTATAAATCTCATTAACATCGTTGTAGTTTATTTCTTGACGGACACGATTTGTAAATGAGGGGTTATAAATTACCTCATGCTTCTCGTTTTTTGGAGTTTCGGAAGGCTTGTATGTGTTTGTAGGAAAATACACGCTGTCATCGTCTTCTTCTATATGCTCTGGTGATGAACTGTAAATGTCTTCAAATTCGTCATTTTTGGGAGAATTACTAAAAATATTTTCAAATTCATCGTCATTTTTAAAACGATTTTCTGCCATTTTTTTCACCTTGATGATTAATAATATATACAAAATATTGTACAACATTTCGGTGTAAATCACAATATATTTTTAAAAATATTAGTACAATTTAAGAAAAAAATAAGAAAAAATAATGTTTTACTTGAAACACGCAAGGAAAATATGTATAATAATAGACAGTTTTAGTTTTGTTGGTGAAAAAACACCAATGTATTCGGGAGAAAAAATATGTTAGGTAAGTATGTAAGGGTAAGAGTTACCCGACCCATGCATTCCTTTGACAAAGAGAACAATCTCTCTTATGACCTTAATTTTGGTGTGGTGGAAAGTGGCATTGATGCTCATTCACCTGTCAAGGGTGCGTACATTATGGGTGTAACACACAGAGTCCGCGTTTTTGAAGGACGTGTTATTGCTGTAATTAAAAGAAACGATATGGGTGGAATATTTTTGGTGGTTGCACCAAAAAGCAAACGCTTTATAATTCATCAGATTGAGGATGCAATAGCCTTTGTAGAAAAGCAGGGGACCTATGAACTTTCTTGTCTGTACGAAAGCTCCTGTGGTGCAATCGTTTATCGTATTATTAATGGCGAAACAAGATTTTTACTGATAAAGAATAAACGAAGTGCAAATTGGGGCTTCCCAAAAGGTCATATTGAACGTGGCGAAAATGAAAAAGAAACTGCCTATCGTGAAGTGTTGGAAGAAGCGGGAATAAGAATTCGTTTCTTGCCTGATTTCCGTTTCCGTTCGGAATATTCAATTCAGGGAAGAATTGAAAAACAGGTTGTTATTTTTCTTGCCACAACTGATGACACAACAACTACCATCCAACGTGAAGAAATTGAAGAATATTTATGGCTGAAATTTGATAAGGCTATGAATTCTCTTAAATTCCCAAATGATAAACAGATGTTAAGAAAAGCTAATGATTATCTTTTGAAGATGGAGGCAAAAAATGGTTGAGCAAATAGTTAACGCAATAATGACTTTTTTGCAGGATAAGGTGCCTGAGGAACTAGTGGCTTTTGTCATTTCTCTTTGTCCTGTACTTGAATGCCGTGGCGGTATGATTGCGGCAAGACTTATGGAGATTCCTTTCTTAAAGGCGTTTTTACTCTGTTATACAGGTAATATGTTGCCAATTCCATTCATTATTCTTTTCATCAGAAAGATTTTTGAGTTTTTACGTCGATTTAGATTCTTTGAAAAGATTATTGTAAAATTGGAAGCAAAGACAGATAAAAATAAGGATAAGATTTTGAAATACAAATCATGGGGTTTGCTTTTATTCGTAGCAATTCCACTTCCCGGTACAGGTGGTTGGACAGGAGCTTTGATGGCTGCACTACTTGACATCAGATTTAAAAGAGCATTACCCATTATCGCACTTGGTGTGTTGATTGCAGGTTTTATTATGTCAGCACTTACATACGGAATTTTCCAAATGAACTAAAAAACAAAAAACGTAGTCGTTTTGACTACGTTTTTTTATTCCATAACTTTTCCGTCTTTGATATAAATTCGTTGTACTCGTGGAGTAATCAAACAACAGAATTCATAGTTGAAACGATATTCGGGGTCGGAAACATCTTCAACTGTAATTGATTCCTTTCCGTCTGTGCCAATGAGAGTAACCGTGTCACCAATTTTAATGTCAGGCATGTGGGACGCATCAATCATAAACTGGTCCATACAGATTCTGCCGATAATCTTGCAACGGACACCATTTACCAAAACTTCACCCTTATCCGAAAGGTATCGGGGATAACCATCGGCATAGCCAACGGGTACAGTTGCAATTTTCATATCTTTATCAGTAACAAAGGTGGAGCCGTAACTAACGGTGAAGCCTTTTTTTACATTTTTCACAAAGGAAATACTGCTCTTAAACTCAAAGGCAGGGTAGAGAGTGGTCTCTTTATTAACCTCATCGGAGGGATAAAGACCATAAGCCATAATGCCACAACGGACCATTTCGCCTGAATATCCATCCAAATCAAGGACGGAAGCGCTGTTATACATGTGTCGCATAGGAATTGAATATCCGTCATTATTGAGTTTATCGGTAAAATCAAGGAATTTCTTTTTTTGGTTCTCTGTGAAGGTTTTATCCTTCATATCTGCACAAGCAAAATGTGTGAAAATTCCTGTAATATTCAAGCCGCCAAGGTCAAAAAGAGATTTAACTTCATCGTATCCGTTTTCATCAGCCTGAAAACCTATTCTTCCCATACCTGTATCAATTTTAATATGCACATCGGCTTTTCTGCCAATGCTTTTTGCAGCATCGGAAAGCCTTTTTGCAGTATCGGGATCGGCAACAGTACAAGTAATTTTGTTTTCAATAGCAGAAATATAGTCCTGAATAAAAATTTGTCCGAGAATGAGAATGGGAGCATCTATTCCGTTTTGACGCAATTCAAGAGCTTCGTCAATAGCGGCAACACCAAAAAAGCCAACACCGGCATCCTCCATTGCTTTTGCAACAGGAATAGCACCATGACCATAGGCGTTTGCCTTGACAATCCCCATAACAGTAACACCGTCACCAAATTTTTCTCGGACAGTGTGAATGTTTTTCATAATATTATCAAGGTTTATTTTTGCGTAAACTCTTTTAGGTAACATTTAAGCACTCTTCTTCCATGTTGAGGGTAAGAATAAAATAATCATCGGGAATATTTCAAGACGACCTATAAGCATATCTGCAGTCATAATGAGTTTTGATAAAACTGAAAAGTCTGCAAAGTGGCTAATCATTCCGGAATTTGAAAGTCCGGGACCTATGTTATTAATGCAACTAATTGATGCTGTTACAGCAGATGTCATATCAACATTGTCAAGGGAAATCAGGATTGTTGATATAGCAATTAATAGCATATAGACAGTAAAGTATATGCTTGTTGTGGAAATAATTTCCTTGTCTATGACCGAGCCGTCGAGCTTAATACATTTTACACTTCGTGGATTGATTGCACGACGTAATTCGCGGGAAACTGATTTTACAAGTATCATAATTCTTCCCACTTTAAGTCCACCACCTGTAGAACCTGTACAAGCCCCGCAGAACATAAGTAAAACAATTATAAATTGAGAAAAGGTAGGCCAAGCACCTAAATCTACCGTTCCAAAACCGGTTGTGGTGATAATTGATGCAACCTGAAAACCTGCCTGGCGTAAGGAGTCGCCTAACGAACCCACGAGAGGCATAATGTTAAGTGTAATTGCTATTGTGGAAACAGCGACGATGCCCACGTAAGTCCAAAGCTCCTCACTCTTAAATGCACGTTTGAATTGTTTCACTATCATAAGGTAGTACAGGTTGAAGTTTATACCGAAAAGGAGCATAAACACAGCAACAATAATTTCTACTGATAAACTATTGTATGCAGCAATACTTGCATTTTTGATTGAAAAGCCACCAGTACCTGCTGTTGCAAAAGCAGTTGTGACACTATCAAAAAGAGGAAGTTTACAACAAAGCAAAGAGACTATCTCCGCAACGGTTAGAACACCGTACATAATATAAAGGATACGTGCGGTAACTGTTGCCTTTGAAACAAGTTTACCTACACTCGGACCGGGTACTTCGGCACGCATTATGTGCATTGATTGCATGTCTTTTTGAGGAAGAAAGGCAAGTACAAAAACAATAATTCCCATACCACCCAACCAATGAGTAAATGCACGCCAGAAAAGAAGGCTCTTTGAAATTACTTCAACATTGGGAAGTATTGTCGCACCTGTTGTTGTAAACCCTGAAACGACCTCAAACATAGCGTCAATAAAAGATGGTATTTCTCCTGAAAACCAGAAAGGTAGTGCACCAAATAAAGACATAAGAATCCACGAGAGGGATACAATTACAAAACCCTCACGTGCATATACAGTTCTTTTGGTTGGCTTGGGGATATTCATTAAGGCACCTACACCCAACAAAAGACCGATAACTATTAAATAAACAAGAAATAAGTTTTCTTTATAGTATAAAGAAACGAATAACGGTAAGCAGAGAAAAGCAGCTTCCGCCCATAAAAGTCTGCCTACGGTTTTAAATACCATTTTATAATTCATCTATTTTCGCCTTACTCAAAAATTTCGTTAATACTGCTGATATGGTTCGCTTTTGTAACAACAACAACATTATCATTTTTCTCAATGCAATCGTTACCACTTGGGAAAAGAACTCTGTGGTTTCTGATTATACAAGCGATAAGCGTATCGTGTTTAAGGGACAAATCTTTAAGTGGAATGTCGATACCGTGGAAATCGGATGATATTTTAAATTCAAGTGCTTCAATTTTACCACCGACAAGCTTATAAAGGGTCTGAACACTTGATTCTTCACCTGAATTTTCAAGAGCACGGACATAGGCAATAATTCTGTTTGCTGCAATTTCCTTTGACGAGAAAGCACTATCCATACCAATGCTTTCAAGTACTTCGTAAGAAACACGATTAACCTTTGCAACAGTTTTACTGATACCTAAAGAAGAAGCGTACATAGCAGAAATAATATTTTCCTCGTCAATGGTAGTGAGAGCGACGAAGGCATCCTGGTTTTCAATGCCCTGCTCAAGTAAAACTGCACGGTCAGTACCATCACCGTGAACAATGTGAACTTGGGGCAATACCTCGCAAAGATGTTCGCATCGTTCTGCATCTATCTCAATGATTTTAACATTATATCCACCGGTTTCTGAAAGCTGACGAGCAAGGTAATAGCCTAATTTGCCACCACCGGTAATCATAATATCCTTTGTACGATGCTTGTAAATCTTCAACTTTTTCATAAAACTTACAAGTACACCACGTGGTGCAGTAATATGAATTCTGTCACCTGCAAGGAGGGTGAAATCACCGTGAGGGATAATAACCTCATTTTTGCGTTGAACTGCACAGATAAGAATTCGTGTGTTGAAGGTGTTGAAAATATCCATAAGCTTCATATTGCATAACGGATTACCTTCATTAAGTTTAATTTCAGCAAGGTCAACAAGGCCACGATAGAAGGTTTCAATGTTAATAGCATTGGGGAAACGCAAAACCTTGGCAATTTCATTGGCTGCGTCAAACTCGGGATTTACAATTAGATTAAGTCCCAATTCATCCTTGAAAAATGGCGTTTGTTTGAGATAATCAGGATTTCTGATTCTTGCCACAGTATATGGTGCACCAACCTTCTTTGCTGTAAGGCAGGATAAGATATTCAATTCATCCGAGGAGGTTGCAGCAATAAAAAGCTGGGCATTATCAACACCTGCTTCAATTTGTACTTCATAGCTTGCACCATTTCCGCAAACACCCATAACATCGTATGAGTTAACCATTTGCTCAATGATTTTTTGATTTTTGTCGATAACAACAATGTTGTGGTCTTCCATTGAAAGATGTTCAACAAGTGTTGCACCGACTTTTCCGTCACCGACGATTACAATTTTCATAATATTTCTCCGAAATATAAAAATTAGAACATACCAATTAATATATTACCACAAACGAATGTGATTTACAATACAAAAAAAGAGAACCTCACAGTAACCTGTGAGATTCTCTGCATTTCGTTTATAGTATATTAATAAGAGGTAAGTCCTTTGTGAGTGATTGGCATTACACTAGAATATAGGTTATCTTCAACAATTACATTTCCTTGATAGTCGACTACAAAAGAGGGACTACCCCATACTCCAAAATTTATATATCCATCTGGAAAATCAACAACGTCGTGGTTGATGTATTTGCCTGGAACTTTTTCAGCAGTTACCTTAGCTGTTTTCAAATCGAAAATAGTGCAGGTTTCTTCGTCATCAGATGTAAGTATTAAATACTCATTGAACTGAACATATTCGTCAAATTTAATATCTTTAACAACTACATCATTTACCAAAATTTGAAAATTAGAATTATCATCACGATTTATCTTTACATCGTAGTTATACCATTCAGCTACCATGTATTTTCCCTTTAGGGAGTATTTTTCAAACTGTCCATTTTTAAGAATATAAGTATGAGTAGCAAGATAATAGTCTGTGTCGCTGTTTTCTTTTACCACCTTGTAGATGTTGCCGAAGTAATATTCATAATATGTATTTTCATCTGGTGATTCTTCAATGATGTTTCCGTTATAGTCCATTAAAATGTTAAACTTCTTATCTTCAACATAAGTTCCAATAGTTTCTTTCCTTAATAAAATATAATCACCAGAAATTGCAATACCAGTATGGCTGACATCCAAAGGAATAACGTATTCACCCTTGGCGTTAATAGCACCATAATGTTCATAACTATCAAACACTTTGGCTGCTTTATTATCATAAAATGGTTGGGCACTTACACCATCATCAAGGGCAATAATGACATTCCCTTTTTCGTCTATGAATTGATATTTAGTCTCGCCTGCGTCCATGTCATAATAAAAAGCCATGGCTAAGCCATTTTCTGAAAATATATCAGCATAATCGTATTTAGGCTCAATTACATAACTTCCTGATTTGTCAACATAGCCAAATTTAAATGTTTGTGTGTCATACTTTACGGATGGTCCGGTTGTTGGTAAATAACTGATTATTTTAGCATATTCACCAAATGAATCATCTTCTTTAATACATTCAACGATATTACCATCCTTGTCAATTAAACATGTTTCATATTCACCACTACATACAAACAGTGGAACACCATTACTATTTGGTGTGTTATTCGATGTTTTTTGATTTTCCTTTCCTCCACATCCACATAAAATACTGATTATAAGTATAATGCAGAGCGTAATTTTTAGAGAGTTACTTTTTTTCATTTTCCTTCCTCCAGGCATAATAAATTGCAGTAAGATTGCAAAAAGTAGTATAACATAAATTTTTAAATTACGCAAGTGCGTACACGCATTTGCGAATAAAAACATACAATATTTTTGAGGTGAACTATAAAATGAGTGTCAAAGATGTTGTAGCAAAGCGCTTTAAAGAGTTATGTGAAGAAAGGAATATAAAAATAAACGAGCTGGCAAATATATCAGGAGTAACACCGTCAACTGCATATAGTATGATGGATGAAAAAAGACGGGATATATCTATAATCACAATTAAAAAATTTTGTGATGGATTAGGAATAACCCTAGGAGAATTTTTTTCAACATCAGATTTCGATAGTTTAGAACAAGAAATTTATTGATTTAAGAACGAAATTTTCTTGAAAGCTCAATGAAAAAATGATATGATTTTCATAGAAAAGAAAAAGGATATGATTTTTATGAATAAAAAAGTTAAAGCAGTTGTTATTTCATCAGTTGCACTTATATCTGCGTTAGGTGTTGCTACGGGTGCATTTTTTGGGATGTTTCCAATGACACCAAAGGTGGAAATTAAATCTCCAGATGAAAGAATAGACAACAATGACAGTTTGCTTGTGGCAAGTTATAATACTGCATCTCCTTGGGGCAGTTTTATTGAGGGTACATATACAACTCGTCGTTGCCATCTTTTTGCACAGCAAATTAATAATGTTATGCCCGATGTTTTGGGCGTTCAGGAGTTAAATAGCTTTTGGCAGGAAAAATTCCAAGAGCTTTTGCCACAATATGCTTACTACGGAATCAAACGTGGTGGAGATGACAAAGAACAGACCTCTGAAATGAGTGGTATCTTCTATCTCAAGGATAAGTTTGAGTTGGTTGATAGTGGAACCTTCTGGATTTCTCTCACCCCTGAAAAAGAGTCAAGATTTGATGGTGCGGCTTGTAATCGTATCTGCTCTTACGTGGTGCTTAAAAACAAAAATACAGGAAAATTATTAGCACATTTCAACACTCACCTTGACCATGTTGGCACAGAGGCACAGGATTTGGGTGGAAAACTTATTGCAGAAAGAACAGAAGAAACAAAAGCAAAATATGGCGAAATTACAACTGTAATTACAGGCGACTTTAACCAATTTCCTGACGGTCTTGCAATTAAAGCTCTTGAAGAAAAAGGCTTTGTAAAGGCGTCGGATACTACTCCAAATGGCAATACAACAACCACATATCAGGGATGGGGCAAAAATCCTTATGATGCACCCATTGATTTTATTTTTACAAACCAATCAACAAAAATCAGCAACTATACTATTCACGATTATAAAATGGATAACTCCTATGTGTCCGACCATTTTATGATTACAGCAGAAATAGAGATGTGAATTTCAACTTACAATACTAAATCTTGCATATTTTTCAACACAAATCACAAACTATAAAAAATATTAAAGAGGTGTTTCTTATGGTTTATGTTTGCGAAACTTGTGGTTGGATGTACGATGAAGATGCAGGGTGCCCTGAAATGGATATAACTCCAGGGACAAAATTTGATGAGTTACCCGATGACTTTGAATGTCCGATTTGTCACGTGGGTAAAGAATTGTTTGCACCTGAAGAATAACGAATTAGGTCGGTAGAAAATACCGACCTTTAATTTTTTATATTTTTACATTTTATACTTTGCATTTTGTGTTTTATATGCTATACTTTATAATGTATAATTCTATAACAAATAGGGGTGTTATTTTTTATGAAAAAAGCTTGGTATAAAGAAATGGTTGTTTACCAGATTTGGCCAAGAAGCTTTAAGGACTCAAATGGTGACGGTATCGGTGACCTTGAGGGTATTTATGAAAAGCTTGACTACATAAAGAGTATCGGTATCGATGCTATCTGGTTCTCACCACTTTTCAAATCACCTAACGCTGATTATGGTTACGATATTGCTGACTATATGGATATTAATCCTGAATATGGCGATATGGAAACCTTTAAAAAGGTTCTCAAGGGCTGTCATGACCGTGAAATGAAAGTGTTTATGGATTTGGTTGTTAACCATACATCAACTGAACACCATTGGTTCAAAGAGGCTTGTAAGAGTGTTGATAATCCTTACCACGATTACTATATCTGGAGAAAAGGTAAGGGCAAGGATGGTAAAAAACCACCAAATAACTGGCTTTCAACATTTGAAGGCGGTGCTTGGGAATATGTACCTGAGGTTGACGAATATTATCTTCACGTATTCACAAAAGGTCAGCCTGACCTTAATATGGATAACCCAAAGGTAAGAGAAGAAGTTAAGAATATTATGAAATTCTGGCTTGATATGGGTGTTGATGGTTTCCGTGAAGATGTTATTACATATATCTCTAAAAAAGAGGGGCTTCCAAACGGTATTCCAATTCCTGTAGCTTGTGGTATGGAGCATTATAACTGTGGCCCACATCTTTACGAGTATCTTAAAGAATTCCACGATGATGTGCTTTCAAAATATGACTGTTTCACAGTTGGTGAGGGTCCGCTCATCACTCCTGAAAAGGTTCTTCGCTTTGTTAAAGAAGACGAAACTCAGGTTCTTAAAACAATGTTCAGCTTTGACCA
>JAFYSE010000001.1 GCA_017546665.1 Clostridia bacterium
AATTTACCAACATTATGTGGATTCACAAAATGTTCCATTACTTTTTCTGAATATTCCATTTTATTTACCTTCTTTCTGTATTTTCTCCCAAAGTGGTGACATATCACGAAGTCTTTCAATAATTGGTGGGAGTTTTTCTAAAATGTATTCCATTTCTTCAGGTGTGTTGTCTTCACAAAGGCTCAAACGGAGTGAACCGTGTGCAATTTCGTGTGGAAGACCGATTGAGAGAAGCACATGGCTTGGGTCAAGTGAGCCTGATGTACAAGCAGAGCCTGAAGATGCACTGATTCCCATAATATCAAGGTAGAGAAGAAGTGATTCACCCTCAACACCTTCAAAACAAGCACTTACATTACCCGGTAATCTGTGCTCACGGTCACCGTTGATACGGCTACGCTCGATTTTGAGAATTCCCTCAATGAGTTGTTCTCTCAAACTAATGAGTTTCTTTGTGTTTTCTTCCATATGGTCACAAGCGTCTTTAAGTGCTGCCGCCATACCAACTATTGCAGGAACATTTTCTGTACCTGCACGACGATTTCTCTCCTGAGCACCACCTTCAATAAGGTTTGGAAGTCTTATACCCTTTTTGCAGTAAAGACCACCCACGCCCTTTGGTCCGTGGAATTTATGACCTGAGAAAGACATCATGTCAATATTATCTGCCTTCACATCAACAGGAACATGTCCTACTGCCTGAACCGCATCTGTGTGGAAAAGAACACCCTTTTCACGACAAACTGCACCAATTTCACGGATTGGCTGAACAGTTCCGATTTCGTTATTTGCAAACATAATTGTCACAAGTGCAGTATCATCTTTGATTGCATTTTTTACATCTTCAACCTTCACAAGACCGTTTTCATAAACATCAAGTAAAGTAATCTCAAAGCCCTCTTTTTCGAGAACATTGAGTGTGTGAAGCACTGCATGGTGTTCAAACTTTGAACTGATAATATGTTTTTTACCTTTTTTTGACATAAGGTAAGCTGCACCTTTAATTGCCCAGTTGTCGCTCTCGCTACCACCTGATGAAAAATAAACATCATTAGGGTCAGCGTTAATGCACTCTGCAATAGTGTTACGTGCATCCCTTACAGCGTGGAAAGCATCTTGTCCAACTGAATGTAAACTTGATGGGTTTCCATATATTTCCTCAAAGCACGGCATCATAGCATTAAGAGCCGTTTTTGATATTTTTGTTGTTGCAGCATTATCTGCATAAACTTTCATATATACATCTCTTTTCTATTTCATAGTAAATTACTGTGAATTCAATTATATGATACTACAATTGGTAATATTTTGTCAATTATAACAATGTACAAATAGCACTATTCAGAGAAGAATTTTTCGGCAATTCTTACAGTTGTCATAGCATCTTTTGCGTAAAAGTCAGCACCTATCATTTCTGCATATTCAGGCGTCAAAACTGCACCACCAACCATAACTGCAATACTCTTGTCTTTTTCACGAAGGAGTTTTATTGTTTTTTCCATTGAAGGTACTGTTGTTGTCATAAGTGCAGAAAGTCCAACGAATTTAACATTCTCACGAATTGCTGTTTCTACTATTGTTTCAGGCTTAACATCCTTACCAAGGTCAATAACCTCATAACCATAGTTTTCCAAAAGCACATTTACAATATTTTTCCCTATATCGTGAATGTCTCCCTCAACGGTTGCCATAATTATCTTGCCCTTTTTCTCACCTTGTAAGCCTTTTTTCTCCATTTCATTTTTAAGTACATCAAAACTTACACCTGCAGTTTCGGCACTCATTAAGAGTCCAGGTAAAAAAATCTTATTATTTTCAAATCCCTCACCTACCACATCAAGTGCAGGAATAAGAATATTGTCAATAATTTCAAGGGGAGATTTTGTCTGTAATTCCTTTTCTGTTTCTTGTTTTGCTCTTTCTTTAAGGCCTTTAATTACGGCAGTTTTTAAATCAACAACATCTGTTTTTGTATCTGTCTTTACATCTGTTGCATTTGCAATATAGTCTTCAAAATTTTCATCAAGTCCCATTAAAGCGTTGTAGGAATAATAAGTATTCATCATCATTTCACTTTTTGGGTTTATAATGCCTGAGCTTAAGCCTTTTTGTAATGCAAGACCAAAGAATGTTGAGTTAATAAGTTCACGATTAGGAAGTCCGAAAGATACATTTGAAACACCTAAAATAGTTTTAACTCCAAGGTCATTTGTAAGCTTTTCAACACATTCCAAAGTGATTTTTGCACTATCCTTATTGGTACTGATTGTCATACAAAGCGGGTCAAAAACTAGGTCTTTTTTACTGATTCCGTATTCTTTTGCCTTGTTTATGATTTTCTCTGCTATCTCAATTCTGCCCTCAACAGTTTCAGGAATTCCGTTTTCGTCAAGAGTTAAGCAAACCACAACTCCACCATATTTTTTTACAAGTGGAAAAACAGAATTCATTGACTCCTCTTTACCATTGACAGAGTTTACCATAGCCTTACCATTATAATAACGAAGTGCTTTTTCCATAACAACCGGGTTGGATGTATCAATCTGTAAAGGAGTATTTAGAATACTTTGAAGTCCCTTAACAGCATTTGTCATCATTTCACATTCGTCAATTTCAGGGAGCCCCACATTCACATCAAGGACATCTGCACCCAAATCCGTCTGACCTACACCCTCACGGAAGATATATTCCATATCTTTATTTCGGAGTGCTTCTTTAAGCATTTTTTTACCCGTTGGATTAATTCTTTCACCAACTATAATTGGCTTACGTTCAAAGAAAACGGACTTTGAATAAGACGAAACTGCAGTATGATTTTTTTCTGTAATTTCTTTGATTTCTCTGCCCTTGCAAAGTTCAATCATAGCCTTTATGTGCATTGGATTTGTGCCACAGCAACCACCCAAAGCACAAGCACCGTTCTCTAAAATTTTAAGTTGCTTTTCTGCAAATTCTTCAGGGGTTACATTGTAAACTGTTTCACCATTTATAGAAACAGGAAGACCAGCATTTGGTTGAATGAAAATTGGTGTGCTTGAATACTTTGTCATTTCTTTTAACAAATCAAGCATCTGGTCAGGGCCAAGTCCACAGTTAAGACCGATGGCATTAACTCCCAGTCCTTCCAATGTTACGATTGCAGTTTTTATATCAGCACCCGTTAAAAGTGTGCCTTTTTTATCAAAAATCATTGAAACGAATATAGGAAGATTTGTGTTTTCTTTCGCTGCCAATACTGCTGCCTTGATTTCATACAAATCACCCATTGTTTCAATAAGCACAAGGTCTGCGGCTGCATTTTCACCTGCAATTACCTGTTCCTTGAAAAGGTTATAAGCATCTTCAAATGGTAAATCACCATAGGGTTCTAAAAGTTTACCGATTGGTCCAACATCAAGGGCTGTATAGGCATTTCTGCCACTTTCATTTATTGCATCCTTAACGATTTGAACGGCATTTGTGACGATTTCATTAACATTATCGAATTTAAGTCCGTTTGCACCAAAAGTGTTTGTTGTTATTATGTCGCAACCTGCATCAAGGTATGATTTATGAACTTTTTTCACGATTTCGGGTGAATGGATATTTAAAAGTTCTGGTAACTCACCTTTTTTTAGTCCGTTCTTTTGAAGTTCAGTTCCCATTCCACCATCAAAGAAAAGTAAATCCTTACCGAATCTGTTTAACAACATCCGCAATTCCCCTTTTCCTTCTGTTTGTCAACAAGATATTGGAGCGTTATTGAGTCCACAACCTCATTTACTGCATTAAGGACACATTGCCAGATTTCAAGAGTTACACAGTCCATACAGTTTTCACATGGGTTATCATCGGTTTCAAGACAAGCAACAGGAGCAAGGCTACCCTCGGTAACACGAAGAATTTCACCAACTGTGTATTCAACGGGCTCACGGGTAAGTCTATATCCACCCTGAGCACCACGAATACTTTCAACAAGATTTTCCTTTGCCAAAAGTTTAATAATCTGTTCAAGGTATTTTTCGCTTATATTCTGTCTTGTCGCAATAGATTTTATTGAGATATAGCCATCGTCTTTGTGTATTGCTAAATCAGTCATAAGACGAAGTGCATATCTACCTTTTGTTGAGATTTTCATTCTATCTACACCCTTTTAGAGTATTATTCTATGTTGCTTATATAATATAATACAAAATTAGTAGGAATTCAATAGTTAATTCATATAATTTTGGTGGGAATTAAAATTTTATGCAAAAGAATTGGATAAATTGTAATTTGGCAAAATAATAAGCGTGGTTTTCACCACGCCTTTTTGTTCATTCTGTTTTTGCTCTATCCTTTTCTGCCAGATTATTTGTATTCATTGAATTGCGATACACAACGAATCGGCAGTAGAGATATTCTGTAATAAGATTACAAGCCATTGTTACGCCTTCAACTATGTAATTATTAACGCCTGCATTTTCGGCTAACTGACCGAGATATAATGAAACAGGTGTGAATACGCAATAGAAAAGTGCAACTTTAAGCATTGCAACGGGTACATTTGTTGCTGACTTAAATGTGAATTTTCTGTTTACTGTGAAATTATAAAGAACTGACAAAATAAGAGAAGGTAGGTATGCTTTCCAATGTACACAGTTTGTGAGTTCATGAATAATTGTATATGAAACAATCTGAATAATTCCTGCACCCATTGAGAATGCGACGAATTTAGCAATTTGAATTATTGTTTCTTTAGTTCCTAATTTCTGCTTTTCCATAATAACCCTCCGTTATATTTCAGGCTTGAATGACGGCATAAGTTCCAATTTAAACAAGTTCATTTTATGCTTTCTGTCAATAATTGCTTGTTTTTCTTTATCTTCGATTTCACCTGTTCTGATATATCTGTCAAGTTCAGCATAGGTAAAGCCCAAATTGTCTTCATCAGTTTTACCACAAAGTCCGTCAATAGGTACTTTTTCAACAAGATTATAGGGAAGACCGATAAGGTGACCGATTTCTTTCATTTCGGCAACAGTAATGTTCGAGCAAGGACTGAAATCCCCTACTGAATCACCATAACGGGTTGAATAGCCAACCCAATCTTCAGAAAGATTACAAGTATTTGCCACACGACCGTTAACTGACTGGCTTACTGCATAAAGAGTTGTCATTCTTACTCTTGGTGGAATATTTTGCACAGTTTGAGCTGTAATTTCCAAATTATTTGGAAAATTCTTCATAAGTCCATCCACCGTATCTTTAATATTAACGATATAATGTTTAATTCCAAGATGCTCTACTAACTGCTTTGCACAGTCAATATCGTGTTGTTCACCACAAGGCATAAGCACACCAATTACCCTATCCTTGCCCAAGGCTTCAACACAAAGAGCTGCAACGATTGATGAATCCTTTCCACCTGAAATACCTACAACAGCATTACAGCCTTTTCCGTTTTCTTCGAAAAAGTTACGAATCCATTCTATACATTCATTTTTTACTTTTAAAGCATCAAACTGATACATAAATATCACACTCCATTTTTACTATTGTACCACCTTTTTACAAAAAAATAAAGAGCCACTTTCGTAGCTCTTAACACAATACTTTCAAAAGTTCGCAAACTATCTTTTCTGCCACCATCATTTTACACTCAAATCGTGTTGATTGTGGTAAAAATTCAAAGTAATAATCATAAACTTTATCTTTGAAACTAAAGGAAAACCACACACTACCCGGTTTAGAAGCATTTTCATTTTCAGGGTCAACATTTTCAAGTGAGCCTGTTACACCCACACCAACATCAGCATTATACGCCTTACGGCAAGCCTCTGCCATAGCACAGGCAGTTTCCTTTGAATAAACCGAGTATTTTTCAATAGTTTCTTCGGGTACACCCTGCATAATTTTTGACTCGTTGCAATATGTGACAAAAGCACCCTTCAAAACAGATGATGCACCTTCCGTATCGGTTATAAGGGATGCTATCTGTCCCGATGTACAGCTTTCCATTGTTGTTATTGTAAGATTTTTTTCTATTAACAACTTGGTAAGTTTGGCATATTCATTTCTGATTTCCTGCTCATTATACATTTTTCTATCTCCTGATTTATTCTGTCTTGGCTTTTCCTACTATATAATATTACCATTTATTTGGATATAAAACAAGAGGACAGTAAAAAACTGTCCTCTGTCATATTATTTTAGTCTAATGGTTTCATTGTTGGGAACAAGATTACATCACGGATTGCCTGACTGTCTGTAAGTAACATTGTCATACGGTCAATACCGAAACCGATACCACCTGTTGGTGGCATGCCCAATTCAAGAGCATAAAGGAAATCTTCGTCAGTTGTGTTAGCTTCTTCGTCACCAAGGGCAAGAAGCTCTTCCTGAGCCTTGAATCTTTCTCTCTGGTCGATTGGGTCGTTAAGCTCTGAATATGCATTCGCCATTTCCCAACCATTCATAAAGAACTCAAAACGTTCAACATAGTTAGGGTCCTCAGGCTTTTTCTTTGTAAGTGGAGAAATCTCGATTGGGTGGTCCATAACGAATGTTGGCTGAATAAGATGGTCCTCAACAAATTCTTCAAAGAAGAGATTGAGAATATCGCCCTTCTTGTGGTGCTTTTCAAACTCAACATGGTGCTCCTTAGCAACTGCATGAGCTTCTTCTGTTGAATTGATTTCGTTAAAGTCAACACCTGAATATTTCTTAACTGCGTCAAGCATTGTAATTCTCTCGAATGGCTTACCTAAATCCATTTCAATACCATTGAATACGATTTTTGTTGTGCCGAGAACTTCCTGTGCTACATAACGGTAAAGATTTTCTGTTAAGTCCATCATACCGTGGTAGTCAGTATATGCCTGATAGAGTTCCATAAGAGTAAATTCCGGGTTATGTCTTGTGTCAAGACCTTCGTTACGGAAAACACGACCGATTTCGTAAACTCTTTCCATACCACCAACGATAAGACGTTTTAAGTAAAGTTCAAGAGAAATACGAAGTTTGATATCAGTATCAAGTGCATTGAAATGTGTTTCAAATGGACGAGCCGCTGCACCACCTGCATTGTAAACAAGCATTGGTGTTTCAACTTCCATAAAGCCTTCACCATCAAGATATTTACGAACTGCACTGATAATCTTTGAACGGTTGATAAGAGTCTGTTTTGACTCCTGATTCATAATAAGGTCAATATATCTTTGACGATATCTCATATCAGTATTTGTAAGACCGTGGAACTTTTCAGGAAGAATCTGCAAGCTCTTTGAAAGAAGAGTTACCTTTGTAGCGTGAATTGAGATTTCACCTGTTTTTGTTCTGAAAACTTCACCCTCAATGCCGATAATGTCGCCAATATCAAGTTTCTTAAAGCCCTTATATTCTTCTTCGCCGATGCTATCCCTTGCAACATAAGACTGGATATTACCCTTTAAGTCCTGAATATTGCAGAATGATGCTTTACCCATAACACGCTTTGACATCATACGGCCTGCAACACGAACAGTTTTGCCTTCAAGCTCGTCAAAGTTATCCTTAACATCGGCACTGTGATGAGTTTGGTCATATTTTGTGATTACAAATGGGTCCTTGCCCTCGTCCTGCAAAGCCTTAAGCTTTTCCTGACGGATTCTTTGCTGTTCACCTAAATCAAGTTCAGGCTGATTTTGCTTAATGTTATCTGCCATTTTAAATCTTTCCTTATCTTGTGATTTCTACGATTTTGAATTCAAGTGTGCCTGATGGTACATCAACAGTAACCTTATCGCCTTTTTTGTGACCGATAAGTGCTTTACCAACAGGAGATTCGTCTGAAATCTTACCTGCAGCAGGGTCAGCCTGTGCAAAACCTACGATTGTATATGTGAAAGCCTTTTTCTTTTTATCTGTAAGTTTAACAGTTGAACCAATGTGAACGTTTTCATTGCCAAGTGATTCAACATCAAGAACCTTTGCGTTTTTGATGATGTACTCAATTTCGCTGATTCTTGCTTCAAGTTTAGCCTGGTCGTTCATAGCTTCATCATATTCGCTGTTTTCTGACAAGTCACCAAAGCTCTTAGCAAGTTTAATCTTTTCCGCTGCTTCTTTTCGTCCTTCAACCTTTAATTGTTCAAGTTCTGCCTCAAGTTCTTTGAGACCTTCAATGGTAAGTAATGTTTCTGCCATTTTAAAAACTCCTTTAAATTCGGATTTTGGGCATAACTAAACAAGCAGTTATACTGCCCCAATTAGCATATATTATATTAAATCTTTCCATTTATGTCAAGAGAAATGAACATCCGGAACACTCTTTTTTTCGTTATTTACCCTAATGAAATCAAAAAAACCATCTGCAAGGACAAAAACACCGGAAAGTTCATAGAGTGCTGAGTAAAAATCATACTTTTCCACACCCTTTGAATTAAGATAATTGTATATTTCGGGAACAGTAAAGTCCTCCCCTTTGTCTATTATCCATCTCCCATTTTTATTTTCTATTGTCATAGTATTATCATCAAGATTTATGATTATTTCTTCGTCGGAAGCATTATTTTTCACCACGGGACAAAGGCCTGTCTCCTCTGTTATTTCTTCACATACACATTGGTATTTCTCTGCATTTCCCGTAACTATTGTCAAGGTGGAGGAATAATCGCAAAGTCTTTTTACAAAATTTATGTCTTCACCTTTCCAATCAATAACGCAAATCGGTAAGGGATGACTTTTCAGCCCATCATTATCAAGAATCTTAACAAAGGTATTCTCCATCATTCTGCAATACAGTTTATTGCTTTTAAAGAGAACTAAATCATAATGCTTTGGCAATAAATCAGCATTGTTTGTAACAAGTCTTTTCGAGCATTTCCCTACACACTCGACAATTCTTTGAGCATCTATCTGTCTTTTTCCAATAGATACATTCAATTCATAAAAAGGTGCACCCTTATACACACCCACAGTTCTTACATTGTATTCATCCTTTATAAAGTAACCGAAAAGTTTTTCAAAAACATTGTTTTTTCTTTTGGTAATATTAAGAACAGTAAACATAAAAATCCCTCCACATTAATTCTATGTGAAGGGATTATCTTTTATTTATTTGTTGGTTAAAATATCCATTGCCTTCTGATACTGTAAATCTTCTTCAAATGTAATCATTTCAAGTCTTGAATTCTGTTCTGCAGAAAGTTCAACAACAAAATCCGGTTCAAGACCCACATCATTGTAGCTATCACTCTTATACGGAAGAATTTTAGCCACAGTCAAGGCAACTGCACTACCATCATTCAACTCAAAAACCTTTTGCATCGTTCCGTTACCCGCTGTTTTCACACCAACAAGACGAGCAAGTCCGAAATCTCTCAAATCACAGGCAAACAATTCTGCTGCACCTGAAGTATTTGAATTCACAAGAACAATAATTGTAAAATTAACACTATCGGAATCCGAAGCAAAGGTTTCAATAATGTTCCCGTTTTTATCCACAGCAGTTGCGACTGCGTTTGTTCCGTCCGTTGCAACGGGAACAATCAAGTCAATGCATTCTACTACATTTCGGATTAATCCTGTATCGTTATTACGAACATCAAAGATTACTGAAACAACATCATTCTTTTTCATATAGTCCAACGCATCTTCAAGTTCCTTTGCAGTTGTGCTGTAAAATGCGTTGATTTTAATATATCCGACTTCATTCATTACGCTGTAATAAACGGTTTGTGCAGAATATCCTCTTGCAACAGAAACAGTCTTTTCAGTACCGTTATTTACAAAGGTAACCTGAACATTGGTAAGCTTTGCACCCTCAAGGCTTTGAAGCAACTCTGCATAATTTGAAGATGTTACCTTAACACCATCAACTGCAGTTATAACATCGCCCTTCTGAATTCCTTGAATATGTGCAGGAGAGCCGGAAGAAACCTCGGAAACATAAATATTATTATTTTTGCTATCGTAAACAGCAATAACACCTATGCCAACCTTGTTACCCTTTTCTTCTTCCTTATGCTTTGCATATTCGTCAGGCGTCATATAATAACTGTATCTGTCACCAATACCGGAAACATATCCATCGGACATCATTGTATTAAGAAGATTTTCATTGATTTCACCGTAATAATTTTTACGGATTAATTCATCAATTTCGGAAATGTTGGAATAAACTCCCGAACGTGCTGAAACATCTTTAATGATGTCATTATATATACCCATAGCAACCAACATTGTAACTGTGATTGTCAATGCAATAGCAAGGAAAATTAAAGAGATAGCAAGTCCTAATGATATTTTTTTACTCAAAGGACATCATCCTTTACTGTTATTTTCGCCAACTTAATAAACAAGTGGTGATGGTAAATAGATTTCAGGATTTACTCTATTACCATTAAGACGCATCTCGAAATGGAGATGAGAACCTGCAACCGGATTAGCAGCCGTTGGACGTGGCCAACAGTTACCTGTATTACCGAGAATACCGATTACCTGACCTTGAACAACTTTATCACCAACATCATAATATCTTGCATCCATGTGAGCATAAAGTGAGCTCAAACCGTTACCGTGGTCAATGTTAATATAATGACCGTAGCTTGATGAAGAATAGGTTGATTTTGTCACCGTACCCGATGCAACTGCATAAATTTTTGCACCCTTTGATGTGTAATATGTCTGACCATTTACAACTCTGTTTGCAGGAGCACAAAAATCGACTGAAGCTGTACCACGAGAAATATGTTCTGCATAGGTAGCAGAGTAATAAACTGACTTATCCTGAATAGGACTGATAATACCCTTTGATGAAACCTTAAAATTATGGTTTACATTACCATTATCAACAACACCACTACCTGATGAACCATTATTTCCGATTTCCTTGTCAAGTGCTGCAGAATATTCTGCTTTTTCTTTTTCAGCCTGTGCTAACAACTGCTGATAGTAAGCACTATTCTGGTTATAGGTAGCAATAATCTTATTCTGTTCCTTGATATTTTTCTCATTTCGAGCCTGAGTTGCTTCCAACTCATTCATCTTACCATTGAACACCTTCATCTCAGCGTTATACACTTCACGGTCGCTGATAATTGCAGCCTGTTTTTCTTCGTTTTCGGCACGTTTTGCATCCAAATCCTGAATAAGCTTATTTAATTCTTTAATTTGATTCTGCAAATCCTCAACAACTTCATTGTCGTGCTTTGAAACCTGACGAAGAAGTTCACTACGTGCAAGGAAATCTGAAAAGTCAGTAGCATTAAGGAAGATTTCCAATTCAGATGTCTCACCTGCTATGTATGCTGCACGAAGTCTTTTTGCAAGAAGTTCACGAGTATTCTCGATTTCCTTATCCTGCTCATTCTTCTTTTCTTCTGTTTCCTTAATTTCCTTTTCAAGCACCTTTATTCTTTCTTCGTACTCGTTAATCTGTTTTGTTAACTCGTTGATTTTAGTACGAATTGGAGCCATTTCCTTTTCAAGCGCCTGAACCTTCTCGTCAATAGCCTTACTCTGCTCCTGAAGTGCTTTAAGCTTTTCTTTAGCGTTTGCCTGTCCCTTTGAGGCATCAGCAATCTGCTGTTCATATTTATTAATATCAGCCTCAATTTCGGCAATAGTCTTTGCAGGAGCAGTAAATGGAATAGTTGTTAAAAGTATAGTCAATGAACAGATTACTGCAAATATTTTTGTACTAATCTTCACTTACAACGCTCCCTTGCTCTTTAAGATATTTGCCCATTGAAATAAGGCTTCCTACTGAACCGGTGAACATACCAATTCCCATAAATATTAATAAAATGTAACCTGCATACTGAAGGAATCCAATCGGTGTAAACAATGCCAAAAGGTCTTTGAACACATATACCACACCACGATAAAGTCCTGCCAGCACGCCAAATGACACAAGGCTGGAAATTATACCGATTACAACACCTTCAACCATAAATGGCCAACGGATGAACCAGTTTGTTGCACCAACAGCCTTCATAATGCTGATTTCAAGTTTTCTTGAGAACATTGTAATTCTTATTGTGTTTGCAATAATGAACAATGAAACAATAAATAGAAGTGCAACCATACCTGCAATAACAATGGTTACTGCCTGACGAATATTCACAAGCTTATCTGCAACGTCACCATTTTCACGGACTGTTTCAACGTTATTAAGTGAACGCAAATCAGTAACGGTATCTTTGAAATATGCCATATCCTTTACTGAAATTTTAAATGCATCCGGAAGTGGGTTTTCCATATCTTTAAGCAATTCTGCGTCGCTACCCATATCCTCTAACTGTGCTGCAAAAGCTTCTTCCTTTGAAACGAAAACAATATTCTGAACATTGTCCATTGAATTAATGCTTTCTTCCATTCTGTTTATGTCGTCATCACTTGTTCCGTCCTGAATGTAAACCATAATAACATTCTGGCTTTCAATATTATCAAGTAACGCATTGATATTGAAGAAAAGCATTGCACCAAGACCGATAATTACAAGACACGCCATAAGAACAGTAATTGACGCCAATGACATAAGTCTGTTTACCCAGACATTACGGAAGCCTTCTTTTGTAAGATAACCTAAACTTGCACCCTTCATTCAGCGTCACCTCCATTCACATCTTCTGCAACTTCTGTTGCAACAGGCTCGTCCACACCGTAAGTTTTCATAAATTCTTCCAACTCACGGTCACTATTTGGCTGAACATAGAAGGATGTTGCAGGTTTTTCCTCGTTGTATTCAACTGCCTTTACTTCTTCACGGAACTGTGTTGCGTCCTCTAAAAGTTCCTGTTCAACTGCTTCTTTAAGCTCTGCCTGAGTTTCATATACTATTGTTTCTTCAACAACCTCACGGCTAACTACTTCTTCCTTCTGCTTTTCTGCAGTATCGGAAACAACCTCGCCCTGATTAATTGTAATTACACGATGATTAAAACGACGAACAAGCTCATGCTCATGGGTAACCATAACAACAGTTGTACCATTAGCGTTGATATGGTTGAGCAAGTCAACAATTTCATAAGACATTTCAGGGTCGATATTACCTGTTGGCTCGTCAGCTATAATAATTCCCGCATTATTAACAAGGGCACGAGCCAAAGCTACACGCTGTTGCTCACCACCTGAAAGCTGGGTTGGTAACTGTCTTGCCTTTGAATTAAGTCCCACAAGGCTTAAAACATAAGGAACTCTCTTGCTGATTTCCTTTTCCTTTGCACCGATAACACGCATTGCGAATGCAACGTTATCATAAACTGTCATTGTAGGAATAAGACGGAAATCCTGGAAAACAATACCCATTGTTCTACGGAATTTTGGGATATCTCTTTTCTTAATCTTGTTAAGGTCATAGTTATTGATAACAACAGAGCCACTATTTGGCACCTGTTCACGCATAATTATTTTAAGAAATGTACTCTTACCTGCACCGGACGCACCAACAATGAATACAAACTCACCGTCGTGGATTGTTATTGAAACATCCTTAAGGGCATTTGTACCATTATCGTATGTTTTTGAAACATGTTTAAATTCAATCACGATATGCACCTTTTCCTTCATAATTTATTCTAAAAAATTAACTGATTTCAAGCACAACAACACACAATTAGTCATTGTTGGTCACATTATACCACAAAATATTGTATTTGTAACGTTTTTTAAAAAAAGTTAATATTTATCGTTGTTTTGCACAAATAGAAATGCATATTATTGTTCGTTTTGTATAAGGCACAAAATAAGACGAGGTTTATCACCTCGCCTTATTGTAATATTATTCAATTATCATTTTTCCGTCAGCATCAAAGTTGTACCAACCCACTTTAAGGTCTGTTCCTTCTACAAATCTCTGGCTCAAATAAATTCTCTTATTTTTTGCAAGTTTGTGAGAATCGTTAATAAAGTAGTAGTCACCTTCAAATTCTACAAGCTGATATGCTTTTAATCTTACATTATCCTTGTAGAAATAGTCACCAACTGGACCATTGAGATATACCATTTTACCATCTGCATCAAACTCGTAGTAACCTACTTTAAGGTCAGTACCTTCAACAAATCTCTCGCTCAAATAAATTCTCTTGTTTTTAGCAAGTTTGTGAGAGTCGTTGATGAAGTAATAGTCACCTTCAAATTCTACAAGTTGGTATGCTTTTAATCTTACATTATCCTTGTAGAAATAGTCACCAACAGGACCATTGAGATATACCATTTTACCTTCTGCATCGAACTCGTAGTAACCTACTTTAATGTCTGTACCTTCTACAAATCTTTCACTCAAATAAATTCTCTTGTTCTTTGCAATTTTATGACCATCATTAATAAAGTAGTAATTTCCTTCGAATTCTACAAGCTGATATGCTTTTTGTCTTACATTATCTTTGTAGAAATAGTCACCAACTGGACCATTTAAAAGAATCATTTTACCTTCTGCATCAAAGTCGTAATAGCCTACTTTAAGGTTTGTGCCTTCAACAAATCTCTCGCTTAAGTAGATTCTCTTGTTCTTTGCAATTTTGTGACCGTCATTGATAAAGTAGTAGTCACCCTCAAATTCCACAAGCTGATATGCTTTTTGTCTTACATCGTTTATATAGAAGTAATCGCCATCAATGCCCGTGAATTTATCAGGGTCAATGTAGTTATAATGAATTGTTGCATTGAGTAATGGGTCGTTAGCATTTTCTGCGTTATCAATTGATATGTTATCCCATTCATTCTCTGTACCTGTATAATAAACATCTGTAAGCTTTGCACATTCATAAAACGCATAAGCACCAATGGTTGTTACGCTGTCAGGAATTATTATACTTTCAAGACTTTCGCAATAGCCAAACACACTTTCACCGATTGTAGTTACACCACTATATATTTCAACATTTGTAAGACTATTACACATCGCAAACGCACCACTACCAATTGCGTTAACACTACCTGGTATTGTCAAATCCATGAGATTGGTGCAATTGTAAAATGCCAATTCACCAATATATTTTACACTTCCAGGAATTGTTACACTTGCCAGCCTTTCACATGAAGAAAATGCATAATCACCTATTGTTGTTACACTATTAGGGATTGTTACACTTGTAAGACTAGAACAATGACTAAATGCACTATTTCCTATTATTGTTACGCTATCAGAGAATGTTATATTTGTTAGTCTTTCGCACCCACTAAATGCAACAGCACCAATTGTTGTTACACTATCAGGAATTGAAAGTTGAGAAAGATTTGAACAATTTGAAAATGCCGCAGTACCAATTGATGTTACACTATTAGGAATTGTTGCACTTATAAGGTTTGTACAGTTATTAAATGTACCAACACCAATTGTTGTAACACCGTTATCTATAACACCATATTTTATGTTTTCCTTGTAATCTGCCCAAGGAGTTTTTGTTATTGTATAATCATCCATAGCACCTGTGCCTGAAATGGTCAAAGTGCCCGTTGATGGGTCAAATTCCCAAGTAACATTTTCACCACAAGCACCTGATGGGTTAGAAGCGTTGGCAAAATGAATTGTCGCATTGAGTAATGGGTCGTTACCAACGTATGTGTTATCAATTGATATGTTATTCCATTCGTCCTCTGTACCTGAATAATAAACATCTGTGAGACTATAGCAACCAAAAAATGCACCATCACCGATTGTTGTTACACTATTAGGAATTGTTATTGTTTCAAGACTGGTAGCATTAAATACACCTACTCCAATTGTTGTAACACCTGCTGGGATGTTTATTTCTTTAAGTGCATAACAAGAGTCAAACGCACAATCATTGATTGTTGTTACAGTTTCAGGAATGGTTGCTCTTTCAAGATTAGGAAGTTCAAAAAAAGCCCAACATCCGATTGAAGTTACACCATCATTGATAATAACCTTTTTAATATCTTCACGATACTCCTCCCAAGGATGGTCGTAAAGATTGTAGTCATCCATCGCACCTGTACCGGAAATGGTTAATGTGCCTGTTGATGGGTCAAATTCCCAAGTGAGATTTTCACCACAAGTGCCCGATGTTTCTAAATCTTCTGCACTTGCTGTAATACTTGACATTGGAATAATGGTAACCACCATTAACAATGCCAGAAAAACTGATAAAATTTTACTGATTTTTTTCATAAAATCATCTCCAAAAATAATGTAAGTTTATGGTAGCACATAATTTTGTTTTTTGCAAGAAAATTAATCTATAGTAGACGACATACCATATTAGGCATATCAACAAATTGGGGGTTGTTGATATGTTTCGTTTATTCAATTTAGGCTCCCCTTGTCAGGGCGCGAGTGTCCAGTGGACGCTGAATTAGCGCTGTCTGAGCCGGCAGGCAAGTAGTGGAGCTGTCGCGTAGCGACTGAGGGGTAGTCAGTTTATATGTCGTCTATCTCTCCCTCAGTCTCACTTCGTTCGCCAGCTCCCTCGTCAGAGGGAGCCAAGAATAACAAATCAATTTTGTTAGACAAATTCAAATTTGTTGCAAAACCATAACAAAAATATGCAAAAAAGGAGTTCCGGACGGAACTCCTTGTATTTTAATATTTAACTGGGTTTGCATCGAGGTATTTCTTAACCATCAATGCCACTTTGAACACGATTGCGTCGTCAAATTCACGAAGGTCAAGACCTGTAAGCTTCTTAATCTTTTCAAGACGATAAACAAGTGTATTTCTATGCACAAACAACTTTCTTGATGTTTCAGAAACGTTAAGATTATTTTCAAAGAATTTCTGAATTGTGAAAAGTGTTTCGTGGTCAAGGCTTTCAATTGAGCCACGCTTGAAAATCTCACGAAGGAACATTTCGCAAAGTGTTGTTGGAAGCTGATAAATAAGTCTTGCAATACCAAGATTTTCATAGCTTACGATTGTTTTTTCCGTATCAAACACCTTACCAACCTCAAGAGAAACCTGAGCTTCACGGAATGAACGAGCCAAATCTTTAATATTACTGATTGTTGTACCAATACCAACAAGAACGTGAGTATAATATTCAGTACCCAATGAATCAGCTATTGAACGAGCAAGTTTTTCAAGGTCCTTACCTTCAATATTGTTCTTAACTTCTTTAACAAGGGCAATATCTGTATCGTTAATATTAATTACGAAGTCTTTTGACTTATCAGGGAACAAGTCCTGAATAACATCAAATACAGAAACATCATTCTTTTCTGTAATTCTGATAAGAAGAACTACTCTTGTCACATCATTGTTAAAATGAAGTTCTCTTGCTTTAATGTAAATATCACCGGGAAGAATGTTATCAAGAATTACGTTCTTAATAAAGTTACCACGGTCATACTTTTCGTCGTAATATTGTTTTATAGAAGAAAGTGAAACCGAAAGAACGGAAACATAGCGATTTGCAATATCATCGTCACCCTCAACAAAAACTGCATATTCAGGATGCATCTGTGCACCGAAAGCCTTATATGTATATCCGTCTATAACAATATTTTCAGTACTTGCAAATACATCTGACACAGCATTTGACTGAACTTCACCAATACGGCTTAATTCACTACAAGAGATTACTGTTCCTGTTTCGTCAATAACGCCAAAAGTTCTTTCAATAACTTCTGTCATCTGATGTACTATCCCCTGAAACAACCTGTTTGACATGGTTATACCACCTTTTATACAAATTCACCATTAAGATACTATGTATTTTACACAATTAAATCTGTTTTGGCAAGTAAAATTTTTATTTTTTTCTCATTTTTTAAACAAAATACACAAGAAATTGAGCATTTTTTGGTGAATTCACGCATTTTAGTTGATTTTTGACTGTGTTTTTCTTTGTTCAAAATAACTAAACATTTTTATTTGACTGCACCAAAATCAATTCTTCCTTGGTGATTTCACGACATTCACCGGGTTTTAGTGTGCTGTCAAGCTCAAGATTACCCATTTTTGAGCGATGTAATGATATTACCTTATTTCCTGCCGCAGCGAACATTCTTTTAACCTGATGGTATTTACCCTCGCAAATCATAATCTTTACAAAGGGCTTGTCCCCGTCCTCTAAAATTTCAACCTTTGCCTCTTTTAAAACTGTACCGTCGGCAAGGGTTATGCCGTTTTCAAGCATTTCAATTTCCGCAGTCCCAAGACTATGGTCAAGACCTGCAATATAAGTTTTAAAAATATGATTTTTAGGCGAAAGAATTTTATGGGCAAAGTCACCGTCATCCGTAATTAAAACAAAGCCGGTTGTATCCTTATCAAGTCTTCCTGCAGGGAAAAGCCCCTTGCGATAAAGGGAATCGGGAACAAGGTCAACTACTGTCTCATCCTGTTCGCTTTCACTTGCAGACACTACTCCCTGCGGTTTATTGAGCATTATATAAATATGCTTTTTTAACGATATTTCTTCTCCGTTCAGGACAACAACATCCTTATTCTCATCAATTTTTTGCGAACTATCCTTCACAACAACGCCATTGACCATAACCAAGCCTTTTCTTATAAGCTCTTTTACGTCACGACGTGAAAGTGTCCCCTGAGAAGCAAGTATTTTATCAAGTCTTTCCATTTAAAACATCCATTCAAGGTTTTGAAAATCCGTGCATAAAGCCATCAAGCTCAACGGAACAGACATCTCCACCGATAACAATTCCGTCATAAACCAAAATGTTAATGTGTATGCACTCTTTATTCTCGTAACCCTCATAGTTTTTTACTATATAAGTCCATCGTTTTGCACGTTCTCCTGAATATTCAAGCAAATCAAAGCCCTGTTGCTTTTGAATCTGATTATATGCAGTATAAGTTTCGTCAAACTCTGTTGGTATTATAATCTCTTTAATTTCAACAGGCTCTTCTTCTATTTCCCAGCCATACTGAGAAACAAAGCTCATTCTCTCCTGATGAGTTAACGCTTTAAGGTTAATGCTACCGTCATTACTTGTCATTTTGCTTTCACGGGATAACACCATTAAAGAGATTACTGTAAGCACAATAAATGCACCTAACGCCATCGCCTTAATATGCTTTGACTGGACTGAATATACGAACATAAGACAAACACCTCGAACACTATTTATATAAATAAATATGCTACGAGGTGATGAATTATAATTTTTAAATTTATGCTAATTTTAGAAAAATAGACAATATTTACTCGTCTATTCTTTTTGACTGTGATGCTGCCTTTAAGTGCTGACGTGCACGACGAATTTCGTTAACTGAATTTGTAAGAGTTTCATCAGCAACAGCAACGATGCTTTCAACATATTCGCTTGCACTTGTACGCATATCTCTTGACCAAGCTCTTGCCTGCTCTGTAAGTTCAGTTGCAGATGCTCTTGCCTGTTCAACGATTTCGTTTGCAGTCTGTCTTGCCTGTTGGATAATTTCCTCAGCCTGAATCTCTGCACCTCTTGTAATCTCGTCTTCAGAAATGATTTCCTTTGCACGAAGGTGTGCTTTTTCGATAATCTTATCAGCATTATCCTGTGCACCTGTAAGGATTTCTTTTCTTTCTGATGCGATTTTTCTTGCCTGCATAAGTTCATCAGGCATATTGAGTCTTATGTCCTCAATAGCTGTTTTGATTGCATTAGCATCAACAAGAAGGTTTGATGTGAAAGGCACTGTTTTTCCTTCCTCAAGTATTGATTCAATTTCTTCAAGTAAGCTTTCTATTGTCATTTGCTCACACCTCTTTTAATTCTTTTAACTATATCATCACGAATTTCTTCAGGAACAAAATCACTTATGTCCCCTCCCAATTCGCAAATTTGCTTAACTGCACTTGAACTCAAATATAAATTTTCAACTCTTGTATTGATGAAAATTGTTTCAAGATTTTCATTGAGTTTTTTATTCATCTGAGCTTGTTGGAATTCATATTCAAAGTCGGACACAGCACGAAGCCCTTTAACAACTGCCACAGCACCCTTTTCCTTTGCATACTCGGCAAGCAGTCCTTCGTATGTATCAACCTCAACATTGTGGAACTCCTTAGTACAACGTCTTATAAGCTCGGCTCTTTCTTCAGGTGAAAAACAGAAATTCTTCTTTGACGGGTTTTTCATAACAACCACAATCACCTTATCGAACAATGCTGAACTTCGGCTGATAATATCAAGATGTCCATTTGTAACCGGGTCAAAACTACCGGGACAAATTACTGTTCTCATATTTCTCACTTATTCTTTCTGTATGCGGTAATTTTAATCTTACCATATCTGTATTCACGGTGTATGCTGAACTCACCCGCTGTTTCAGGTAAAACCTCTCTCAATTCGCTTTCGCAGAGAATTACACCATAGTCAGTCATTTTTTCAGCCACAACCGGCAAAACATCATCTAAAATCTGTTTATTATATGGTGGGTCAAGGAGTGCGATATCAAATTTATCGTGGCTTAATCCGATATACATCTTACCGTCACCACAGAAAACACTTGCTCTCTTTTCAAAGCCCACGGATTTAAGATTCTGTTTTACAATATCAATAGAGCGATTTGATGAGTCAACAAATGTACAATGTTTAGCACCACGACTCAATGCCTCAATACCCAACTGTCCTGAACCTGCGAACAAATCAAGCACGGATGCACCTTCAAGTTCAAATTGGATAATATTGAACATTCCTTCTTTAACTCTGTCAGTTGTTGGTCTTACATCATCACCCTCAAGAGTTATAAGTTTTCTGCCCCTTGCTTCGCCTGTTATTACTCTCATATATTCACTCCATTTTATGTTTACACGACATTATCTCATTTTTCTGTCATTTTGTCAAATTTTTTAGGGTTTTTTAACCATTTTTCAATGAAACAAGCAGTTTTTCAAGGTCACATACTGTTTCCACAATATATTCTGCCCCTTTTTCTTCAATAATTTCACGGTCTCTGAATCCCCAAAGCACACCGATTGATTTAAGCCCTGCATTTTTTGCTGTGAGAATATCTGTGTCTGCATCACCTACGAAGATGGTATTTTCCTTATTGCTACCAAGTGTTTCAATCGCATAAAATGCTCCGTCAGGTGCAGGTTTATTAGGTCTTGTGTCAACGCTACCTACAACCAAATCAATATTTTCCCCAAACATTCTCTTGCACAAATCCTGTGCTGCATAATCAACTTTATTTGTTACGATTGCAGTTTTAAAACCTGCCTTTTTAATATTGCCCAACATATCGTTAATGCCTTCATAGGGTGAAGTTTTATCTTCCATATGCACCTTGTAATAAGCATTAAAATCTGCGAAGCAAACATCAAAGGTTTCTGCATCAGTATTTTCTGGCACTGCTCTTTCCATCAAAAGACGAATTCCGTCACCCACAAATGAACGAATTTCAGAAAGTGTACGCAAAGGGAAATTTTGTCTTTCAAGTGCATAGTTTACACTATCTCTTAAATCCTCAAGTGTATTTAAAAGTGTACCATCCAAATCAAAAATTATTGTATCAATCATTGTTCTTCTCCATTATAAAAATCATAAATCTTTTCTGCCAATCCTTTATTAATGCCTTTTACCTGCATTAAATCTGTTACGGTGGCATCCTTTATTTTTTTAGTGGTTTTAAAAACCTGTAAAAGCTCTTTTGCCTTTTTCTCGCCTATTCCGTCAATCTTTGTGAGAGACAGTTCAAGTCCTCGTTTAGTATGCTTTTTGTGGTGGAAGCCAACTGAAAAACGGTGAACCTCCTCCTGAATTTCGGACACAAGAGTGAATACACTTCTTGTGGAATTTATGGCAATTTCTCCACCGTCTCCCGTAATTGCTCGGGTTTTATGCTTTGAGTCCTTAACCATACCGAAAAGTGGCACATCAATATTCATTTCATTAAGAACTTCCCTAACAACACTTACCTGTCCCTTACCACCGTCAAGCAAAATTAAATCGGGTAGTTTTCCAAAGCCTTCTTCAGCATTTTCGTCTTTATTATTCAAGTATTCATTAAATCTTCGGGAGATTACCTCACGCATTGAGCCATAGTCATCCTGTCCCACAAAGGACTTAATATTGAATGTGCGATACGCTCGTTTAAGAGGTCTGCCATTTTTAAAGACAACCATACCTGCAACATTATCCTCTCCACCTGTGTGAGAAATGTCGTAGGACTCAATATATTCGGGAGTTTTTGGAAGGGCTAAAAGAATTTTTAATTCTTCAAGCGTCTTGAAGGTGCCTGACTGTTTTCCTTTTTTCTGTGCAAGTTTTTCATAGGCATTTTCTCTGCACATATTAATAAGTTTAAGTCCGTCCCCTTTTTGTGGGATTGTCACAACACATTTTTTGCCCCTTATCTTTGTAAGGTGTTGTTCAAGCAAATCCATATCTTCAAATTCTTCGTCAACCATCACCTTATTAGGTACTGCACGGTTCATTCCGTAATATTGAATAAGGAAATTACAACGGATATTTTCCACAGCTTTTTCGCTATCAAAGAAAAAATGCTCACTATCGCAAAGCTTACCCTTTTCAAATCGTAAAACAGCGATACAAATGTTTTCATCGGTAGTCGCAACTGCAAAGACATCCTTTGACTCGCTACTTTCACTTACCACCTTCTGCTTTGTCTGCATATTTTCAATGGCACGAATTCTGTCCCTATATTTTCCTGCATTTTCAAAATCAAGATTTTCTGCACAGGTGTTCATTTTCTGCTTTAATTCTCTGATAATCTTCCCGATATCCCCATTGAGAAAATCAATAGCATCCTTTACTGCCTCGTCATATTCTGACTTGGAGATTTTTCCTGTACAAACACCCATACAACGATTTATATGGAAATTAAGACAAGGTCTGCCCTTCTTTATATCCCTTGGAAAGGATTTATTGCATTGTGGCAGACGAAAAATCTTATTCGCCTCGTCAACGGACTGTTTTACAGAATATGAGCTTGTAAATGGTCCGATATATTCTGCCTTTTCATCGTCCTTTTGCAAAACTGCTGAAATTTTACGGTAAGGCTCATTGGTGATTTTGATATAGCTATAACCCTTATCATCCTTTAAAAGAATATTATATTTAGGCTGATACTGTTTAATCAGACTTGCTTCAAGCACCAATGCCTCAAACTCACTGTCGGTAAGAATATAGTCAAATCATCAATATTTTCAACCATTTTACGAACTTTGATACTGTGTTTATTCTGTGAACCAAAATACTGACTCACACGATTTTTAAGTTTTTTCGCTTTGCCGATATAAATAATTTTCTCCTGCTTATTCTTCATAATATAAACGCCCGGAGTCATTGGCAACTTCATTGATTTTTCTCGTAGAATATGCATTTTCTCGTTCACAGAATCACCACCCTTGTCTTAAAAGCGGGTCGTCGAGGACGCCGACCCCTACAAACATTATTGTAACATAAAATAATAAAAAAATAAAGCACATCGTTCGATGTGCCATATCCTTTGTTTAATTATTCAGCAAAACCTGATTCAACAAGCTTTACAAGTTCATCAACTGCTGTTTCTTCGTCAGGACCACCTGCGAGAATACGGATTGTTGTACCACCCATAATGCCGAGTGAAAGAACACCGAGAAGGCTCTTTGCATTTACTCTTCTGTCTTCTTTTTCAACCCAGATTGATGATTTGAATTCGTTTGCTTTCTGAATAAAGAATGTTGCAGGACGTGCGTGCAAACCAACTTGATTTTTAACTTCTACATCTTTAGTATACATAGTCTCATTCTCCCAAATGAAATTTATTAAATAACATTAATATACACTTTTGTTACTACTATATTATATCACAAAACTTTACTTCGTCAACGAAAAAACATATAGTTTTGGTGGAAATAAAATATTTCAGTTAGAGAAACAAAAACCACTTTTTTCAATGTTTTTTCTTTGTGCAATTTTGCCATAATCTTTTATAGATTTTGTGTAATATCCATATTTTTACAATTAGTTATATATTGGATGGTGTGCCCCTGTAACCTCGGGTGTCAAAACACCAAACTCCATTCCACAAGCCTTGTAATATTCAATAATATACGGAAGTGAATCTGCAGTCAATTTTTTATTATCGTGCATAAGCACAACAATCTCATTTGCACTTCTCGGGAATTTACTACAATATCTCAACTGGTCTGTAACAGTTTTTGCACCTTCAGCGTCACCATTAGTACAATTCCAGTCATAATAATAGTAGCCATTTTCCACAACGGATGCAGTAAGCTTTGTCATAAGACCTTTTGAATATTTTTTACTTATAACATTACTTCCGCCACCGGGGAAGCGAATAAGCTTGGTCTCGACTCCTGTTTCTGCCTTTACAACCTCATTGATTTTATTCAAGTCCTCATAGTATGCCTCTTCGGATTTGTAAAGAACATCATATTTGTGAGTATATGTGTGCAAACCAATCTGATGGCCACGGTCAACAATTTCCTTCATCAAATAATTCTGTTTACCGTTAACAACAAAAAACGTTGCCTTAACTCCATATTTATCAAGGGTATCAAGAATTTGTTCTGTATAAATTGACGGACCGTCATCAAATGTGAGATACACAGTTTTACCCGCAGACGGAATGATTTCCGGAATTATTGGGTCCTTATTCAAATCTCGTGGGGGTTCAGTGGGTTTAGGTTCCGTTGTTGCTTCCGTCGTTGTTTCAGTTGTAGTTTCTTCGGTTGTGCTTTCCTCTGTTGTTGGTTGAGTCTGACTTTCCGTTTGTGACGGCAAAATAGTTGAACTTTCCGTACTGCTTGTGCTTTTCTCCACCTGCACATTGTTTGTACCCGTTCTTAATCCAAATGCAATACCTGTTACAACAGAAAACAGCAATACAAATGAAACAACAATTATTGCAATATTAAAAAGTTTAGATTTATTTTCCGGATTAAAATTCAATGGTATCTTCCTTGTTATATTTTTTCTTTTTCTAATAATTCTCTCTCTTTTTGAGTTAAATCTGCTGTTTCCAGCATGTCGGGACGATGCTTTGCAGTCATAAGAATGGACTGCTCACGACGCCATTTCTCAATATTTCCGTGGTGACCTGAAATAAGAACATCAGGAACTTTCATACCATTCCACTCATAAGGTCTTGTGTATTGTGGGTATTCCAAAAGTCCGTTATAATGGCTTTCCAATTCCTTTGCCTCGTCATTTGGTAAAACGCCCTCTAACATTCTTGAAATTGAGTCAGCAAGCACCAATGCAGGTAATTCTCCACCTGTAAGCACATAGTCACCTATTGAAATCTGCTGGTCAACAAGAGTATCAATTACTCTTTGGTCAACGCCCTCATAATGTCCGCAAAGAATTGTTATTTCGGGCATTTCCACCAATTCCTTAACCTTCTTTTGTGTAAGGACTTGTCCACAAGGCGACATATAAATCAAGTGATTTTTATTTTCACTTTTCTCACAAATTGCCTTATAACAATCTGCAATAGGTTGAATCTGCATAAGCATACCCATACCACCACCGTAAGGTGCATCATCAACTCGACGGTGCTTGTCCACAGTGTAGTCTCTTATGTTTATGCAATTTATTTCCACATATCCATTTTCCCTTGCTCTGCCGATTATACTTTCAGAAAGTACGGTTTCACACATTTCAGGGAAAAGTGTCATAATGTTAATTTTCATCGTCAAAAAGTCCCTTTATAGGATTGATTTTCACAATGCCTTCTTCCACATCAACAGAAACAACAACTTGTTTTATTGCAGGAATAAGCACTTCACCTTTCGGTGTTTTAATATGCCAAACATCATTGGCACCTGTTTCGCTTACGTCAGTAACAACGCCCAACTCTGCACATGTATTGTCGTCAAAAACCTTACAGTCAAAAAGCTCCTGAATAAACCAAGTACCCTTGGGAAGTTTTGCGTCACTGCGTTTCATATAAAGCACTTTGTTCTTCATAGCACGTGCTTTATCAATATCGTCAATGCCCTCAAGCATTAAAATTGCCACATTACCATGAGTACGTGCAGAAGTAACCTTTATACTCTTTTCACCCTTATTGTCAAAGTATAAGGTTTTGAATTTTTTCACAAAATCGGGAGTATCACACCAAGGATTAAAACGCATTTCGCCTTTGATTCCGTGAGTTGATACAATTTGTCCTAATTCAAGATAATCCTTAATCATAAAATTCACCCTTCGGGTCGTCGTGGACGCCGACCCCTACAAGTTACAAAAAGGCAGACAAAAGTAGATGTCTGCCTTACTTGCAATCTTAGTCGATATCGACCTGAACTTTTTCTCCTGTACGAGTAGCACCAGCTTTAACAACTGTTCTAATCGCCTTTGCAATTCTGCCCTGTTTACCGATAACTCTACCCATATCCTCTTCAGCAACGTGAAGGTGATACACAACAACACCACGGTCATCTGCTTCGTCAACAGTAACAGTAACAGCGTCAGGATTTTCAACAAGTCCTTTTACTATTGTAATAAGAAGTTCCTGCATTTTTCAAAAACCTTTCTTATTTAATAGCGCCGCTCTTTTTAAGAATAACCTTAACTGTGTCAGTTGGCTGTGCACCGTTCTTAATCCACTGAGCTGCTTTTTCGTTGTCAATCTTGATTTCAGCAGGGTCCTTCATTGGGTTATAAGTACCAATTTCATCGATGAATCTGCCGTCTCTTGGATAACGAGAATCTGCAACTACTACTCTGTAGAAAGGAGCTCTCTTAGCACCCATTCTGCGAAGTCTGATTTTTACTGCCATTTTAGTTTCCTCCAAAATATATAAAAATTTATTTTATAAACACCTTTGTGTTATATACATTACATTGGGAAGCCACCCATGCCACCCATACCGCCCATTCCGTTCATACCGCCACCAAAGCCCATACGCTTTAACTGACGTTTCATTTTACCGGAATTCATCTGCTTGAACATTTTCTGCATCTGACGGTGTTGATTTAAAAGTCTGTTAACATCTTCAACCTGCATTCCGCAACCCGCTGCAATTCTTCTCTTGCGTGATGGGTTAATAAGGTCAGGATTTCTTCTTTCCTTTGGTGTCATTGAAAGAATAATTGCTTTCATTCTGTCAAACTGACGGTCGTCAATATCAACATCTTTTACCTTTTTATTTATACCGGGAAGCATTGAAAGAATATCCTTCATACTGCCCATTTTATTGATTTGTTCAAACTGGTCGAGCAAGTCTTCAAGGTCAAACTTGTTTTTGCGAAGACTTTCTTCGAGCTTTGCTGCCTTCTTTTCATCAAGGGCAATTTCTGCCTTTTCGATAAGTGAAAGAACGTCGCCCATACCAAGAATACGGGAAGCCATTCTGTCAGGATAGAAGTAATCAAGCTCATCAAGTTTTTCACCCATACCTACAAACTTGATTGGTTTTCCTGTAACGGCTCTTGCTGAAAGAGCAGCACCACCACGAGTATCACCATCCATTTTTGTAAGCACAAGACCATCAATTCCAAGCTCGTCATTGAATGTACTTGCAACTGTAACAGCGTCCTGACCGAGCATAGCATCAATTACAAGCAAAATTTCGTGAGGACGAACTTCACTCTTGATGTTTTTAAGCTCATTCATAAGCTCTGTATCAATATGCAAACGACCTGCTGTATCAATAAAAACATAGTCATAGCCTTTGTCTTTTGCAAGTTTAATTGCCTCTTTTGCGATTGTTACAGGATTAGTCTGTCCCATTTCAAAAACAGGAACTCCTACCTGTTCACCAACAACCTGCAACTGCTTAATAGCAGCAGGACGATAAATGTCACAAGCAACAAGCAAAGGTCTATGGTTTTCACTTTTAAGCTTGCGTGCGATTTTTGCACAGTGAGTTGTTTTACCGGAACCCTGAAGACCACACATCATAACGATTGTTGGTGGATGACTCGCATAAGCAAGTCTTGTCTGAGTACCACCCATAAGGTCAGTAAGCTCTTCGTTAACAATTTTGATAACCATCTGTGCAGGTGTAAGACTTTCCATAACCTGTGCACCGATTGCACGTTCAGTTACCTTTGCAGTAAAGTCCTTAGCCACCTTATAGTTAACGTCAGCCTCTAAAAGAGCAAGGCGAACTTCTCTCATTGCCTCTCTAACGTCTTTTTCATTAAGACTGCCTTTACTTTTTAATCGAGCAAAAGCGGATTCAAGTCTGTCGGATAAACCTTCAAATGCCATAATTGCCCCCTATTCTGTTAAAGAAAGTGCAATTGACTTTATCTTAACTGATTTGTCATTAATTTCACGGGAAAGTCCGTTTGCGAGATTATACTCATTAATATCTTCTGCATGTTTTGAGATTTCTGCAAGTCCGTTATTTATTTTCTCAAGTTTTTTTGAAAATTTGAGCTTGGACTCCATATCAAACAAAAGTGCCTCGGCTCTTTTGATTGCATCTCGCACACCCTGACGGGTAATTCCCTCGTTTTCTGCGATTTCTGAAAGAGAAAGGTCATCATTGTAGTAAAAGTTAAGATAGTCACGTTGCTTGTTCGTTAAGGCTTCACCATACAAATCAAGAAGCATTGTGATTTCAATACTATTTGCCACTCATGGCACCTTCCTTTCAGTAAAAATAAAATCGCTCTGTAAAGCACATTCACTTTACAGAACGACATTATACTAAATAACCATTTATTTGTCAAGAGTTTTTTACTGTAATTCTTCCCAACTAATATTAGGCTCTTTTTCACCGTCAGTTGCACCGCCGATATAGAAGCCATCTTCTTCCTTTTCAGCAGGCATATTATATGCATCTTTAGGGTCAATGTAGAAGCCATCTTCACCAAGAAGGTAAACTTTTTCATTATCCTTATTGAATACATAAGCACCATTTTCATCAACTGCTGTTGTGATTTCAGGCTCAGTTGTAGGATTTTCTTCAATATTTTCCTTATCCTTACAAGCAGCAAAAAGAACTGAAATTGCAAGAAGTACAACTGCAGCAATAATTATTTTTTTACTCATAAAGCAAAACTCCCTTTTGTTTTAATTTTCACATATTTATTTTAACATAGGCTTTTTCAAATTGCAACCACTATTTAAGCTGTGCGATTGTGACACCCTCTTCACCCTCGCCAAAGGTTCCCACACGGAAGGTTCGGATATTCGGATGCTTACGAAGATACACGTGAATACCTTTTCTTAAAGCACCTGTGCCTTTTCCGTGAATAATGGTAATTTCATTAAGTCCTGTACGGAGAACCCCGTCAATGAATTTATCAAGGTCAAGCATAGCTTCTTCAACTGTTGTACCACGCAAATCAATACTTGAATTTGAAGATGCATTCATCTTTGATGAGCCTGTATGGACTGTTCTCATTGTGCCTGTCTGTTTTTTAGGTGCCTTTTGTCCACCAATAAGACGGATGTCGGAAATGTCAGCCTTCATTTTAATCATCCCTGACTGCACCCCTACAATATTTTTCTTTTCGTCAACACTCACAACCTCTGCTTCACCACCAAGGGTTTTAACAAAAACTCTGTCCCCCACCTTCAATGGTCTTGGTAAAATATAATCCCCATCTTCATTTTCAAGAGAATTAGTGATTTCATCCATTTTATCAAGCTGACGACCCATAGCAGCCTTTGCTTTTCGAGCAATTTCCTGCAAATTCTTTTCTTTTGCCTGTTCTTTTTTCAGTTGTTCAATTTCAAGGAGTAAGGAATTACCTGCACGACGAGCATTTTCAACAATTCTTTCGGCTTCTTGTTTCGCTCTTGTGATTTCCTTTTCACTTTGAGCCTTTGCTTTTTCTAATTCCTTTTCGGCTTTTTCCTTTTGACGAAGAATGTTAAGCTTTTCTTCTTCAAGTTTTTGTTTATCGTCTTCAAGGGCTTTTCTTGCAGTTTCAAGAGTGTCAACTGCATCTTCAAATCTTGTATCTTCTTCAGAAATAAGTGATTTTGCAAAATCAGTTATGCTCTCATCAATTCCAAGACGCCCTGCAATAGCCAAAGCGTTTGAACGACCGGGCATACCTATTAAAAGACGATAAGTAGGTTTTAAAGATGCCACATCAAACTCGCAACAACCGTTTTCAACTCGATTAGTCTTTAGAGCATACTCTTTAAGCTCGGAATAGTGGGTTGTTGAGGCAATTTTTGCACCCTTTTGTCTTAAATTTTCAAGGATTGCAACAGCAAGTGCTGCACCCTCGACAGGGTCAGTACCTGCACCCAATTCGTCAATAAGCACCAAACTTTTGTCGTCTGCAGTTTTAAGAATATCGACAATGGTTGACATGTGGGCAGAGAAAGTTGAAAGTGACTGCTCAATGCTCTGCTCATCACCTATATCGGCAAGGACATTTTGGAAAACTGAAATTCTGCTATTATCAGTTACAGGAAGCATAAGTCCACATTCTGCCATAAGGGTTAACAGACCTATTGTTTTTATTGATACTGTTTTACCACCTGTATTTGCACCTGTAATTACAAGTGAATCAAAATCAATTCCCAATGAAATATCAACGGGCACAACCTTTTTAGGGTCAATAAGTGGATGACGGGCTTTTTTAAGTAATATTTCACCGTCGTTATTGAGAATCGGACGACTTGCTTTCATTTTATAGGCAAGATGTGCCTTTGCAAAAATCAAATCAAGCATAACCGCTGAATCAAAGCTGATTTTAATTGTATCTTCAAACTCCCCTGCCATCTGAGAAAGTTCAGCTAAAATTCTTTCGATTTCATCTTGCTCACGACTTTCAAGGACCTTGATTTCATTATTTGCTTCAACAACTGCAGCAGGTTCAATAAACACAGTTGCACCACTACCCGAGGTGTCGTGAACCATACCTGCAACCTCACCGCGGTTTTCTGCTTTTACAGGCACAACAAAACGACCGTTTCTCTGTGTGATTATTCCGTCACGAAGAACTTTTGAATAGTGACTTGAATGAATCATGTGGTCCAGCTGCTCACGAATCTTATTTTCATAATGACGCTTTTTGCGACGAATTTCTTTAAGTTCAGGTGAAGCATTATCGTTGATTTCCGTTTCACTTATAATTGCATTTGTGATTTTATCTTCAAGATATTTGTTAGGGTAAAGGGAATTGAACAAATCATCAAGGCTTGTCTGCATACCTGCACATTTATCGTGCCAAGTGAGAATTCCACGAATGATTTTAAGGGTTGTTGCAATTTTTAAAAGCTCACCTGCAGAAAGTGAGCCACCTGCAGCGGCTCTGCTTAAAGCGTTATTCACATTTTGAAGTCCACCAAAGGATGGTGCACCGAATTTGGCAATAAATATGTAAGCCGCTTCGGTTTTATCGAGCAGTTCAAGTACTTCAAAATAGTCCGACTGTGGCTTTATTTCAAGTGCCTTTTCCTTGGCATCAGCACTACTTGCAGTATCGGAAAGCATTTTAAGTATTTTATCAAGTTCAAGTGAAATACAATGTTTGTTCATTTGGTTATTTCCTTATAGAATTCAAGTGTTTTAAAGTTTCGTTGTAATTTAGATAATAAATATTTTTCTGTTATGTATGACAGGTCGGGTAATGCTTGTTCTTCCATTTTGAAAGAATAAATCTTTTCAAAATCGGAAAATGCAATATGACGAAGTGCTTTGACAAGTCCTATATCAAGTGGAAAAAGCATACTGTTGGACATACAGTTTTCACAATAAAGAAGTCCGTCCTCCACATCAAAATACATTGTGTTTGTTTCGTATTCACCACATCTGTCACAAGCCACAAGATTTGGCATATAACCTGCAATACACATAAGACGAAGCTCTGTAATTGCCTTTACTTGTTCTACGGGCATTTTCCCCTTTGCGAGAAAATGCAATGAATTGAGAATAAGTCGCAGATATTCTTCGGCAGGTTCATCTTCCTGAACAAGTGTTATTACAAGTTCCCCAAAATACTGTGCAAGGGATAATTTTTCCAAATCGTTTCTTAATTCAAAGAAAAGTTCAATAGGCTCTGCCTCATCAATTATGTAGCTTTCCTTGGTTTTATAAAGGCAGAGTTTTGAAAAACAGAACATTCCCGTTGAACTGTTTTTACGATTATTGACGGATTTTGCCCCTCTTACAAAAGCACGTACAAGCCCGTTGTGGCGAGTTAGTACCGTAACGAGCTTGTCTTTTTCACCAATATTCTGTTCTTTGAGTATCAGACCGTCCGTATTCGTCCTCATAGTCCATTTCTCCGTCAAATAGTGGTCTCTTTTTGTTTTCGAGAGATTTTTTATACATTAAATAGTCTTCCACTTTTCCACTTTCAGTAAATCTGCTCCATATTGCCATACTGTCCAAGCTAATCACCTACCATTAGTAATTTGCCTTGGACAATGGAAAATATAAGTGGTAAAAATAAAAAGATTTGGTAAATTAATCTAATCCGAAATTATGAATAAGTCCTTCACGATTTCTCCAACCCTCTTTAACCTTTACCCAGCATTGAAGGTTGATTTTACAGTCAAAAAAGTTTTCCATATCCTGACGAGCATAAGTGGAAATCTTTTTAAGCATCGCTCCACCCTTGCCGATAATAATTCCCTTATGGCTATCTCTTTCACAGAAAATTGTAGCTTCAACATCCATAATTCCGTCACTTCTTTCACGCATTTTTTCAATGCTTACAGCCGTGCCGTGTGGAATTTCTTTATCTAAAAGTCTTAACATCTTTTCACGGATGATTTCCCCTGCAAGTACTCTTTCAGGCTGGTCAGTAAGAGTGTCGTCTGGGAAGAAATGCTCTGATTCAAATGCTAACTTTTTAAGCTCGTCCAAAAGTAAATCTATTCCGTTACCTGTCTGTGCTGAAACAGGAACAATTGCCTGGAAGTCGTAATGCTCCGTCATTTCAGAAATTCTTGAAATGAGATTTTCCTTTTCCTTTACAGTATCAATCTTGTTAATCGCAAGGATTGCAGGGTTTTTACCCTTTTTGATTTTTTCGAGTAATTCAAGCTCTGCCTCTTTCAATTCACCGTCAGGCTCAACAACTAAAAGGCAAGCATCAACACCATCAATACTATCGCTTACTGCCTTAACCATTTTTTCACCCAATTTTGTCTTTGGTTTGTGAAAACCAGGTGTATCAGTAAAAACAAGCTGAATATTATCGTCAGTTGTTAAGACACCCATAATTCGAGTACGGGTCGTCTGTGGTTTTGAAGAAACAATAGCAATTTTTGTTCCTAAAAGTTTATTAAGAATTGAAGATTTGCCAACATTGGCTTTTCCTACGATTGCAATAAATGCAGTTTTTGGTGAATTCATTTATTTTTCCCCTTTTTTCCGAAACCGAAAAATATAAATAATGTATCTAAAATTATTGAAAGTATGAACAAAATCAATGCCCACAAGTTATTTGTGAAATATTGGAATAACTGTTCAAATGCAAATGGTTGCCACATAATTGCAACACCTGCACACACAGAGAAAATTGTGAAAACAAGCACTGCACCCGCGGCACAATCCTTTGCAATTTTTCCAAATTCCGTATGCTCTTTTCCATGCAAGTCAACTACTGCCTCAATGGATGTATTGATTAACTCTGCACCCATTACAAGTCCACAGGCAATAAAGAGAATTGCAAACTGTGTTTTTGTGATTTGGAAAAAATCAAACGCACAAAGGAAAAAGAACATATAGGCAAAGCAGGAAATATGTATTCTCATATTTCGCTCGGTTTTTATTGCTGTGAAAATACCCTGAAAAGCATAACCGAAACTTTTAAATAGAGCTTTAAGGTCCTTCATTTTATCATTCCTTATGGTAACATTTTTTACTCAAACTTATTCCTCATCAAAATAATAACTACCGTTACGTTTTAGTCCTATTTTTGTAAGTACTGCTTCTTCCTTTTCCCTCATCTGTACTGCTTCAAGACCACCGTTTTCGTGGTCATAGCCTAAAAGGTGAAGAAGTGAATGGACAGTCAAAAAGCCGATTTCTCTCTGTAATGTATGTCCGTATTTTTCAGCCTGGTCGTATGCATGCTCAATGGAAATGATAATATCACCAAGGATTTTAGCCCCTGTGTCGTAATTTGTATCGTACTCACCATTTTCACCCATTGGGAAAGAGAGAACATCCGTACTTCTGTCAATTCCACGATGCTTGAAGTTAAGCTGGTGAATTGTTTCGTCATCCACCAGCGTTACGCTGATTTCTGCCAAATCCGTAAAGCCCTCGTGAACAAGCACTGCTTTACAGCAACGACGGATAAGCATTCTTACCCCTGTTGGAATTTTCATTACATTCTGTTGATTATCAATTATAACTCTTAATTTCTCGTTCATTTGTTTTTCCTCGCTTCCTGTCTTTCATAAGCTTTAATAATATCCTGAACAAGACGATGTCTTACAACATCCTTTTCTGTAAATATATTTATTGCTATGTCATCAATTCCCTTGAGAATTTTCATAGCCTCAACAAGTCCTGATTTTTTACCATCGGGCAAGTCAATTTGTGTAATATCACCTGTTACAACAATTTTTGAATTAAATCCAAGACGAGTTAAGAACATCTTCATTTGTTCCCTTGTTGTATTCTGTGCCTCATCGAGAATGATAAAGCTATCGTCAAGAGTACGGCCACGCATATATGCAAGTGGTGCAACCTCAATGCTACCCCTTTCCTGATAACGCTGAAAGCTTTCTGCACCGAGCATATCAAAGAGTGCATCATACAATGGTCTTAAATATGGGTCAACCTTCTGCTGCAGGTCACCCGGCAAGAAACCTAATTTTTCACCTGCTTCAACGGCAGGACGAGTTAAGATAATACGATTAACTTCTTTTGCACGGAAGGCATTAACAGCCATAGCAACTGCAAGATAGGTTTTACCTGTACCCGCAGGACCTGCACCAAGAGTAATTGTATTATTCTTTATACATTCAAGGTATTTCTTCTGACCAAGTGTTTTAGGCTTAATGGGTTTTCCCTTTGCAGTAATACAGACACAGTCCCCTGTCATTTCACAGAGCTTGTCCTCATTACCCTCATTTACGAGGGAAAGCACATAACGGACATTTTGTTCTGACAAAGCCTCACCACGATTAATGAGAGTTAAAAGTCCGTTAATGGCTCTTGTGGCTTTTGCAACATTTTCTGCGTCACCATTTACTTTTATTTCCGAGCCACGACTTACAACCTTAACATTGTACTGGGACTCAATAAGCCTTATATTTTCATCAAAGCTGCCGAACAAACTGACTGTCTGTTCCATTCTGTCAACATTTATTACTTGTTCAAACAACTGATTTCACCCACTTGTTACAAATTAGTCTATATTTAGTATATTCTAGCACATTTTTTATGTGTTGTCATCACTTTTTTCAACATAAATTTCCTGTAATTCTCCTATTTCCTGAACACATTCAGCAGAAAGTTCATACACCATTTTCCCATTCTTTTGGCTAACTTTAAGAGATGATTTTTGAATTTCACTATACTCCATAAGTTCTTTCACATATTCCGCATTACTATAAAGGGCAATTTTCTCTTTAAGAGACTCGCTTTTTTCTGTTTCTTCCTCTGAATATTCTGCTCCGTACTCTGTTATTATACCCAACGGAAGCAGAGTTTCATCACTATTTAAAAAAGACCTATGTTGAGAATAAAAGGTGTCGGGAGTTTTAAGTCCCAAGGGGATTTTAATGCCGAAAAAGAATATGGATTTTCTCGTTTTTTCGTTTTTCATACTGTACAAAGCAATGTCACTATGGGAAAATTCCTGTTTTTTCCTTACAAGTGCTTTTACATATCCGTCTGCGTGAATGAAAATTTCCTTTCCATCTGCACGAGTGACAATTCCACTTATAAGCAAATCGCCCTTTGTTACTGCCCAACCCGGCTTTATTTCTTCCGTGCCATAAAGCACATCAAGACTCAAAACTACTCCATCATCAGAAGCCACAACATTTGTAGGTGTTTTATCATCATAAATTTCAGGTGCAATTATTTTTTCACGGACTTCGATTACTATAACAGAGCCTTTTCTGTTGACTGCTGCCCAAGAAAGATTTGGTATTTCACTCACAACATTCTGGGCAACATCCTTTGCATCTATTTCCGAAATTCTTGCTCCAACCCTTACACCATTGTTTTCAAATGCAGAAATGATATAACCGCTATCCAAGTCTGAGTTTCCCACAACGGAAATACTCCACACAAATTGAGAAAGTACGGTTATAACACAGAAAAAGGCAATCATACCGATTAAAAATCCAAGTCTTGATTTATTTCTTGCCAAAAAGAATTTTAAGCCCTTTTTATCAAGGGCTAAAAGCTTCATTCCTGATTTTCTGGCAGGGATTTTAAGGGACAAATATCCCGTTACAGTTGTCCTTGCAAAAATATTTCCGTTTATATTTTTTATATTCCAGAGGGGTATTTTTTCCCTTGTGCAGAGATTTAAAAATCTGTCTGCAAGTCCACCGTAAGCCTTGAAATCTATGTAACCTAAAATGTATTTTATAAATTCAATAATCAAAATTCATTCACCTATGACACGAAAGAAATATCACCGATTTGACCGTTAATTACTGCAATTCCACTATCAAAGGAATTGATTACAAGGTCACTCCCCGACAATGTTAAAACCCTCTCTCCCAGATTCAGTTTAATAAGGTTTTCGCCATATTCAACTACGCCCTTACAACCGTCAATAACAATTTCACGATTACCCGACATCTCAATTTTCGGCTCATTTACTGTCATTTGGGGCAACTGGAACCTTGACTTTTTTTCTTTGTCTTTTCTTGACATTGTGCCACACCTCACTCATAAAATTATATGAAACAGAGAATAAAAAATTCATTATTACATCTGATTTTCAATATATTTTACTGGGTGAATTAAATGGTTACAGTAAAAATAAAAAAAGAATATTTTTCCATAGTGCTAATTGTTTTCGTTTTATTTCTTTTATTCCGATTTCCTGACGAAATGAAAAACGGAATAACTAATGGTTTATCAATATGCTTTCAGACAGTTTTTCCATCTCTTTTTCCTTTTTTGGTGCTTTCTTCATACATTATAAGCTCCAATGTTTTAAATCCCTTTTACAAAATTTTATTCCCAATTACAAATTTGTTGTTTTGTCAACCTGCAGTTTGTGTTCCTGTAATTGTACTTTCTATGATTGGTGGTTTCCCCGTGGGGTTAAAAATGGTGAAAGACCTTTTTAAAAGAAATGAAATTACTGAAAACCAAGCCAAAAGGCTTTGCTTTTTTTGTATGAATTCGGGACCTGCCTTCGCAATTACTGTGGTTGGGACGAGTATGCTACACAGTACACTTGCAGGGGTTATTATATATTGTTCCCTCTGTGCATCTTCCTTGATTTTGGGCTTTTTTACCCGATTTCTTGACCATAATGAGAAAGAAGGAAACGCAAAACAATATAGGATTTCCAACCTTTCGTGCCTATCTTCCTCGCTGACAAATGGAATTAATAGCATTTTAGGAATTTGCGGATGGATTGTCATTTTCAATGGGTTTATTGAGTGCTTTGAGCTTATTAACTCCAACTATTTTCTATCAATTTTCGTAAAAACTACGGTTGAGGTTACAAAGGCTTGTGTTGATTTTTCAGGCAAAATCGCCCTACCATATTTAACCTTCATTATGGGTTTTGGTGGTTTCTGCGTACATTTCCAAGTCCTTGATTGCTTAAAAGAATGCAGGGTAAAATATTCCCATTTTTTATTCAGTCGGGTGATTAATGGTTGTCTTTCTGCAATTATTACATATATTATCTTGCTTTTTGTACCCGTTGAAACTGATGTTTTTGGAAATTCGGGAGAAATCCATTCTGCACCATTTTCCGTTTCAATATGGGGCTTTATGGCATTGGTTATTATGTGTATTATTATGATTTTTGATATTGATAGAAAGAAGAAAGTATGCTAAAATGAAATTAAACAAGGTTTAATTTCTCGATATAAATCTCCTATGAGATTTTCGATATACACTAATGTGTTCGATATGTGCTGACGCACTCGATATGTTGCTTCGCAACGTGATTAAAGGATGATGAAAAAATGAAAAAACTAATAAATAAAAAGTCCATAGAGGCATCTTGCTCATACTGTGCTAACGGTAAACTCTCGCCTTTGGGAGATACCATTTTGTGTCAGAAGATGGGAGTTGTGGAAAAGGAATTCTCTTGTAAAAAATTCAAGTATGACGTTCTTAAAAGACAACCACGAAGGCCTCGTGAAATTGAGCATTTTGAGGCAGAAGATTTTTCACTTGATATTGAATAAAATAAAAAAGACGGAGTCGAAACTCCGTCTTATTTTTTATGTTTTTGTGATTATCTTCTGTTCTTGAAAAGGTCAAGAATGTCCATATCTTCATCAGGAGCGCCGAAATTGCTGCCTGAGCTAATTTCGTCAACTGATGCATTGTAATGTGGCTTTCTTGAAACACCGTTTGCGTCAAGACCAAAACCTGTTGCGATAACAGTTACATACATTTCGTCGTCAAGTTTTTCGTCGAAAGCAACACCGAAGATGATGTTTGCATCGTCGTCAGCCTGTGCACGGACGATACCTGCAGCTGTGTCAACGTCTTCAAGAGTGATGTCAGGAGATGCTGTGATGCTGATAATAACACCCTTTGCACCTGTGATTGTTGTTTCAAGAAGTGGGCTGGAAATAGCTGATTTTGCAGCCTGTTCTGCCTTGTCCTTACCACTTGCATGACCAATACCCATGTGAGCGTGACCTGCGTCCTTCATAACTGAAGTAACGTCAGCGAAGTCAAGGTTGATGAATGCAGGCATTGTGATAAGGTCTGTAACAGAGTTAACACCCTGACGAAGAACATCGTCAGCAATACCGAAAGCGTTAGCAAAAGTAATCTTCTGCTCTGAAACGTATTTAAGTCTTTCGTTAGGAATAACGATAAGTGAGTCAACATGCTGTGCAAGTTCTGCGATACCTGCTTCAGCCTGTTTCATTCTGTGAGTTCCTTCAAATGCGAAAGGCTTTGTAACGATACCAACTGTAAGGATACCCTTGCCCTTTGCGATTTCAGCGATAATTGGAGCAGCACCTGTACCTGTTCCGCCACCCATACCAGCAGTAACGAAAACCATCTGTGTCTTGTCAAGTGCTTCAACGATAGCATCTCTGCTTTCTTCAGCTGATTTCTGGCCAACTTCAGGTTTTGCACCTGCGCCACGACCTGATGTTACTTTTTCACCAATCTGAATTTTTGCATCAGCAAGTGAACGAGCAAGAGCCTGTTTGTCTGTGTTAACTGCGATAAGTTCAACACCTGAAATACCAGCCTTTGCCATACGGTCAACCGCGTTTCCGCCGCCGCCACCAACGCCGATTACTTTAATGTTTGCGATGTCCTGATACTCATTATTAATTTCGAATGCCATGTTTAAACATCCTCCTATGTATAATTTCACACCTATTGATTTTATAGTTATAGGTTATTTTAACATTATTAAAAAATAATTGCAATATATATTGTATATATTTTTTCTGTTTTTAACAATTTTTTTGCATATTTTTTGGATTTTAAGGCTTTACGCTGCACTTGATGTGGGTTCTGTCACCTTTTCATCAGTTGCGGGAGAAGAAATTGGCTCAGTTGAGAGTTCTGTTTCAGGCTCCGTTGTTTCTTCCTGAAGGTATCCTTTTTTGTCAACTGTAAGGTTGATAGTTCCCCTAAACTGATTATCTTCTACGTTTTGTTTATCAATGGCAGCCTTACCGAAAGCGAGTTTCTTTGAAAGTCTGTCGCCATCGGTTTTTCCTAATTCAAGAGTTATTCTGCCCTGATAAACAACTTTTATGTTATTCAAATCCGTAATGTTGATTTCTGTAATATCAGCTAATCCTACATTTTCACAGGTATCATACACTTCTTTAAGTCGTGGGAAGGTTTTTTCGTTTTCAAGAACAATTTTTTCGCCTACAACTGCACTAACCACTTTTCCTGCTGTAAGAAGTGCTTTGTCAGTACCAACATATTCAACATTGGTTTCCAAAACCTTACCCTCTCTGTCAAGCAAGGTGTAAAAACCATTTTGTGCAATCCCGAAAACTGCATCTGTTTTTGTAACCTGAATTTCAAGATGTGCAGGTAAACGACGTTTTATTTTTATTGAACCCACATAGGGTAATTTTTCTGTTATGAGCTTGTTGAGTCTGCTTTTTGAAAGGAAAATGAGATTATCTCCCATTTCTATTTCAGACGCTTGGATTATTTCTTCACTTCCGTAAACGGCATCTCCTGTGACGGAAATTTTATTTATATTAAAAAACAAAAGCAACGCAACTACAAGACAAGTTACAAGAAAAGTTCCACCAAGAACCGCTCGGATAATATATCTTTTTCTTCTGTTCTTTTTTCTACGCATATTGGTACGGTTTACTATACGCTCATCCTTTGAAAGGGATGTATTCTGTTGTTTTTTAGGCATTTCCTTGTTTTTCATTACTGTTCACCCTTTTTATGTCCGCACCTAATTTTTCAAGTACTTTTTCAGGATTTTCATATCCTCTGTCTATATGATGTATTTCTGTTATTTCCGTTGTTCCCCGAGCAGAAAGTCCCGCAAGAATCATAGCCGAGCCACCACGTAAATCCGTAGCTCTTACGTTTGCACCGTTCAGGTGATTCACACCCTCCACAACTGCCATTCTTCCCTCAACGTGGATTTTTGCTCCAAATCGAAGAAGCTCACCGATATGTTTAAATCGGCTTTCAAAAATATTTTCAATGATTACACTGGTACCGTTGGCAATAGTTGTCAACGCCATAATCTGTGCCTGAACATCCGTTGGAAAACCCGGATGTGGCATTGTGCGTATCATTCGTATTCTTTTAAGTGTTTTTGGTGATGCTAAAACCACCTGTTTTTTATTAACCTCAATAATGCACCCCGACTCTCTCAAGGGTTGAATAATCGGTGCAATATGTGACGGAACAATATCATTTATTATAATTTTTCCACCCGTCATCGCTGTTGCAATAAGATAGGTTGAAGCAACAATTCTGTCGGGAATAACTGTATGCTCCGACGGTGTAAGTTTCTGAACACCTTCTATTATAACCGTGCTGTCCCCTGCACCGCGAATTTTCGCTCCGCAACGATTAAGAAAGTCTGCTAAATCGCTTATTTCAGGCTCTCGTGCAGCGTTTGAAATAATTGTTGTACCCATAGCACAAGTTGCTGCAAGAATAATATTTTCCGTTGCACCCACGCTTGGAAAAGACAATGTTATTCTTGTGCCTTGAAGACCATTTTCACCTGATTTACATACTATAAATCCATCTTCTTCAGTTATTGTTGCACCGAATTGCTCCATTGAAGAAAGATGCAAATCAATAGGTCGAAGTCCTATTTCACACCCACCGGGTGTTGAGAGCCTTGCACAACCCATTCTGCCGAGAATTCCACCTAAAAACACAATGGAGGAACGCATTTCTCTCATTAAATTGTCGGGTACATCATTCCTGAAAACACCTGTTGAATCAACAATTACGGTGTGATTTTCCCTACTGATTGTACAACCAAGATATTGAAGTATTTTTATTGTTGCGTCCACATCCGAGAGCAACGGACAATTATGTATTACTGAAACTCCGTTAATCAAGAGAGTTGCAACAAGAATTGGCAAAACGCTGTTTTTTGCACCCTGAACAGCAATTTCACCATTCAGTTTTCTGCCACCATTTACTATAATTCTATTCAATTATCACACGCCCTTTATAGTACTCTGCGTCACATACTATGCAGTTTGTGTGATTTTTGTTATTTTTACAGATTTGTGATTATTCTGCAAATTTCCGAAAGTGCGTCCGTTTTTGCATTTTTCCCTGCATTAACAGAAATATCTCTCAATTTTGATTTATCGTTTTTAAGTTCAAGAACTTTTTCTGCAAGTGCTTTGCCATTAAGATTTTTTTCTTCAATAAGCACTGCACCGTCTTTTTCTGCAAGTGTCATAGCATTGTGGAACTGATGATTTTCTGCCACATTTGGTGACGGAATGAGAATTGACGGTTTAGAAAGAGCCTGAATTTCTGAAATTGAACTTGCCCCTGCACGACTGATTACCAAATCACAAGCAGGAAGGCAGATGTTCATATTGTCTATATATTCACGGATTTCAATATTTGTGTTATTTCCAAAAGGAATACCCTTTTCCTTAAGCTTATCCGGGACCCATTTTCCGAATTTTCCCGTTGCATGTAAAAATCTGATATTGTCTTCATTATGAAGTATTTCAAGCATTTCTACAACTGCGTTATTTATTGCATCTGCACCCAACGAGCCACCCATTGAAAGTACAAGCATTTCGTTGTTTTTAAGTTCCAAAGAAGCACGTGCAAAATCACGGTCAGCAGTTATAATTTCACGTCTTACAGGAAGACCTGTTACCACTGGTGAATTTTTGCAACTCATATATTTTTCTGCCTGAGGGGATGTGAGCATTACTCTATCCACTTTTTTAGCCAAAGCCTTATTTGCTACACCTGGAAAGGCATTTTGTTCGTGAATTGCAGTTTTTATGCCCATTTTAACGGCGGTATTAAGCACGGGGCCTGTTACATAACCACCAAAGCCCACAACAACATCGGGATTAAATTCCTTAATGATTTTCTTTGATGTATGTGATGCTTTCAAGGTTAAAATGATTGTTTTTACATTTTCGATTATTCCTGAAATTGTCAACTTTCGGGACAGACCATTCATTTTAATTGTCTTTATCTCAAATCCTGCTTTTGGAACAATCTGTGTTTCCATTCGTCCCTCTGTACCCACAAAAATAATTTCACTTGTAGGGTCAAGACGACGAATTTCATTGGCTACTGCAACAGCAGGGTTAATATGACCACCTGTGCCACCTGCTACAAACATAATTCTCATAAAGCCTTACTCCTTCTTTCGTGCACTACGGGAAATGGAAAGCACCATACCCATTTCACAAAGCAGAATAACAAGGGATGTACCACCTGCAGAGAAGAATGGAAGCGAAATACCCGTATTGGGCAGGAAATCACTTACAACACCAATGTTAAGTGCTACCTGAAGACCAATCTGGAAAACGATTCCCATAGCAAGTAATGCACCAAAACGGTCCTTTGCATTCATTCCGATTTTTATTCCACGATATATGAGTAACGCGAAAAGTACGATTATTGCAACTGCCCCGACAAAGCCCAATTCTTCACATACGATTGAGAAAATAAAGTCGTTCTGTGGTTCGGAAACATAAAGATGCTTTTGTTTTGACTGGCCAAGACCTGTACCTAAAAGTCCACCTGAGCCAATAGCATAAAGTGAGTTATTTGTCTGCCAACGAGCACCCAACGGGTCAAAGTCCTTATCAAGCCAAGCAGTAATTCTTTCACCTGCATATTTTGCGAGAATGTCAGGATTTAAAATAAGAATAATAACAGCGATTACACCGATTATTACACCGATTGTAAACCAACGACCTCTTACCTCTCCTAACCAGAGCATTACAACACCGATTAAAAGCATAAGAATTGTACCTGAAACGTGGTGTTCAAGGTAAACAAGACCTGCAAACACAAGAATAATCATTCCGTAGCAAATTACACTTGTAAAGGATTTATAAATCACATATCTACCGTTTGTGATTTCGGCAATACTTCTGATTCCGGGCATCTCACTTGGAATTTTTCCCGTTACAGCCTTATAATTCTTATCCAACAAATAGGCAAGAATCATAATAAGACCGATTTTAGCAATTTCTGATGGTTGGAATGTTGTGAAACCTAAGTTAATCCATCTTTTAAAGCCCGGCTTATACTCAGGCAAAACAAGAACTAACAACAAAAGAATGATTGAAACCACAACACCAATAAGGGCAACAAGCTTAAAATATTCATATTTGATTCGTGAAATTATGAACATCAACACAATGCCGATAGCTGCGAATATTAACTGACGGACAAAAATCTGTGTACTGTCGCCACGATTATAATAGCTGTAAGTATAGCTGGCAGAAAACAGCATAATAAGCCCGATTGTAACAATGGACATTAAAATTGCAAGGAACGGAATATCCATTGTACCATTTGCAAGAAACATATTTATTGCAGAATTCTTTTTAGTCTTCTTTGCTTTTGTTGCCATTTTCTCACCGCCTTTTAAAAATTAGTTTTAATTATTTGATGTTACCGTAATAGTAAAGTGCAAGACCGATTGCACAACCAAGCATATTTACCAAAGAGAAGATTGTAACGATTTTTCTCTCTTTCCAACCACACATTTCAAAGTGGTGGTGAATTGGAGCCATTTTAAAAATTCTCTTACCATGAGTGATTTTGAAATATCCAATCTGGATAACGTCTGAAAGTGCTTCAATAACATAGATGATACCGAAGAAAACAAGGATAATCGGACAATCAATCGCATAAGCCAAGGCTACAACCATACCACCAAGGAACATTGAGCCTGTGTCACCCATCATAACCTTTGATGGGTAATAGTTCCAGATAAGGTAGCCCAAGCAACCACCTGCCAAAGCAGCAGCAAGGATACTGATTCCGAAGAATTTTGTCATAAGAGCAGCAATACAGAATGAAATTGCTGCAACGGAAGTTACACTTGCACAAAGTCCGTCAACACCGTCAGTAAAATTAACTGCATTAACTGCACCGTAAATTACTGCTACACCGAAAATCCAGAAGAACCATTTAAGGTCAACCACACCTACAAAAGGTATTTTCATATAGGTAAGACCGTTCATGTAAAGTGCCACAAGATAAGCAACAATGAGAATTACCTGTGGAATTGTTTTCTGAATTTCTGTAAGACCTAAATTTCTCTTTTTAACAACCTTGATATAGTCATCGGCAAAGCCTACAAGACCGAGGCCAAGGGATAATATAACACCTGCAACAAGCTTAACCTTTAATGTGTCAGGCATAATGTGTTCACTTGCGAAAAGATTTCCACCCATAAAATAATCAATGAGAAGAACACAGGTTACGGAAACTATCGTACTTACTATGAACATTATACCGCCCATAACAGGTGTTCCCTGCTTTGATTTATGCCACGCAGGACCAATATCAAGAATAGTTTGACCAAATTTTAATTTTCTAAGCCAAGGAATGAGAACAAACCCCAATAAAAATGCAATTAAGAAACTTAATACTACCGTCGCACCTAATGCTACATAGATATTCATATAAACATCTCCTTATTTTACATCCCACTTTGCATAAACTTTTTCGATAATCTCTTCAAGTTTCATTCCGCGACTTGCCTTAAAAAGAACTGTGTCACCTTTTTTTATTTCACTTAAAAGAGCTTCTGCAAGTTCATTTTTATCCGTAAAGGCGAAAACATTTTTAAGCCCTGCCTTTTTTGCACTATCTGCCATAAAAAGTGACTGTTCACCACAGGTAAAAAGCATATCCACCATACTTTCTGCTGCATATTTGCCAACAGTTCTGTGAGCAGTTTCGCTATAATCACCCATCTCAAACATATCGCCAAGAACTGCGATTTTTCTGCCCTTTGCAATCTTACAAAGTGAATTAAGACCTGCTTTTTGTGAATCGGGACTTGCATTGTAGCAGTCCTCAACAACTGTAATTCCACCTGTTTCTTTAATTCTCTGTCGCATTCCTGACGGAGTGTAGGAAAGAAGTCCGTCTGCGATTTTCTCAGGTGAAACACCATATTCCAAGCCCACTGCAAAGGCAGTTAAAGCGTCGTAAACATTGTGAATTCCCACAGTTGGAATAGTGATTTTTTGTCTTATGTCACCTTTCACAGCAACAAATTCGGTTGTAAGACCGATTTCTGTAATTTCCTCTGCCAAAACATCACAATTCTTATTTTCAATACCGAAGAAAATCAGTTTATAATCATCATTTTTCACGGTCACAAGCATATCGTTGTCACCGTTGAGAAAAAGTGGTGCACCCTTTGGAAGTCCTTCTAAAATCTCAAGTTTTGCATTCAAAATGCCCTCTCTTGAGCCGAGATTTTCAATGTGGGAAACGCCTACATTAGTGATAATTCCACAGTCAGGCTTTGCACAACGGGTAAGGTCGGAAATCTGTCCTGCACCGTCCATACCCATCTCAATAACTGCATTTTTTGTTGTGTTTTCAAGACGGAAAAGTGTTTTAGGAACACCGATTTCGTTGTTTAAATTGCCCTCTGTTTTGAGAGTTTCGCCTTTTTGAGCCAACACACAGGCAACCATTTCCTTTGTTGTTGTTTTACCAACACTACCTGTAAGCCCCACAACAAGCAAATCGTCAAATGAACATCTGTAATATGATGCAAAGTCAAGGAATGCCTGTTTTGTGTCATCAACATAAATTACAGGGGCTTTGCACTCTGTATTTCTGTGACTGACAATAGCACCAACACCTTTTTCTGCCACATCATTTATAAAATCGTGACCGTCAAAGCGTTCTCCTTTGATACAGAAGAAAATTGTGTTTTCGTCCACATCACGACTGTCAATGGACACACGATTTATTATATTTTGAGAATCAACAATTGTTCCTAATGCTTTTGCAATTTCCGCTACTTTTAAGTTCATTGTTTTCTCCTAATTTCCGTTAAAATACTCTTTTATTATTTCCCTTTCATCAAAAGGGATTTTTTCATTTCCCACTATCTGATAGGTTTCGTGGCCCTTGCCTGCAAGAAGCACTAAATCACCTTTTTTCGCCTTACCGAGAGCAAATTCTATTGCCTGACGACGATTTTCAATAACTGCAATTCTCGCTTTTGATTTCTCCATTCCACAGAGAATGTCGTTTATTATAAGCAAAGGATTTTCCTGTCTTGGATTATCACTTGTGACAACTGCAGTATCGGACATTCCCCCTGCAATTTTACCCATTTCGGCTCGTTTAGACTTATCTCTGTCGCCACCACAACCGAAAACCACGATTACCCTTCCCCTTGTGATTTCACGGACACAGGAAAGAATATTTCTTAATCCGTCGGGAGTATGTGCATAGTCTATCATCACAGTAAATTTCTTGTTAATCGGCACAATTTCTGCTCTGCCCTTTATGGGTTTTACATCCAAAATTGCCTTTGAAATTTCGTCAAGATTAAAGCCGAGATTTATTAAAACTGACACAGCACAAAGTGTGTTGTAAACTGTAAATCTGCCTAAAAGTGGTGATTCTATTCTGCTTATGCAATCCATTCCCACAAACTCATATCTTATACCATTTTCGTTACAGATAACATTTTTAGCAGTATAGTCCGCCCAGTCATCAACTGAGGAATATGTATTTGTTTTACATTCTATTTTATAAATATTTTCTTTTATTATCTCATCATCAATATTTACACAAGCAAAATCCGACTGATTAAAGAGTTGAAACTTTGCATTTATGTAGTTTTCCATATTGATATGATAATCAAGATGTTCGGGGGTTATGTTGGTAATAGCAGAAGCACAAAAATGAATTCCGTAAACTCTTTTTTGTGACAGAGCCTGAGAAGAAACCTCCATAACACAATATTCACAACGGGATTTCACCATCTCGCTAAAAATCTTCTGCAAATCCATAGGCTCGGGAGTTGTTAAAACCGAGTCAATATTCTCGTTTCCCCAACTGTTTTTCACCGTGCCGATTATCCCGCACTTTTTACCAAGCTTTTCAAGAATATTCTTAACGAAAAAGCAGGTTGATGTTTTTCCGTTAGTCCCCGTGACACCGATAATTTTTAATTTTTCTGAAGGATTACCGTAAAAATTCGATGCTATCTGGGAAAAAGCACATCTCGTATCTTCAACGATTATTTGCTCCTTTATCCCCAAATCTCTGCTTGTCACAACTGCTACTGCACCCTTTTCGATAACCTTTTGGGCTAAGGAATGACCGTCGCAACGATTACCGTCAATGCAGACAAACAACGCATTCTTTAAATTTTCACTATCCTTATCCGTTACTCTTTCAACTTCCCTTTCTTCATACACATCCTGTGTTTTTACACCCTTAAGAAGTGAAGAAAGTTTCATTGTTTTACCTCTATTATTTAATTTTAATTTAGTCTGTTACATTTTCGCTTGAACGGAAATAAACTGTAATTACAGTTCCCAGCTGTGCAGTATTTCCCGACTGAATGCTTTGTTTATAAGAAATAACCTGATTTGCACCCTGTGTTGCACCTGCAACCTTTATGTTGAAACCTGCATTAACTGCAACACGGTTAGCCTCGGAAATTGTAAGGCCTGAAAGATTTGGAACTGTGCCTGTTTGTCTTTCTGCATTTTCTTCCGTATAAACTACAATAATTCCACCCTTTGGCATTGACTGATTTGAAGATGGAAGCTGTGAAACAACTGTCTTACCGTTACCGATAACCTTAACTGTAAAGGTTGAAGCCTGTGTTCTAACCTTATCAACACTTGAACCGATAAGATTAGGTGCTGTAACAGTTGCCTTTGTAAGTTCTTCGTCAGTGTATTGTGGGTCAACATTCAAGTAAGCGAGAATATTTTCAAAAATTCTGCCTGCGATAGGTGCTGCACCTGAACCACCTGTTCTGTAAAGCTGTGGTTCATCAACTGCAATAAGAACTGCAATCTGTGGGTCATTAGCAGGAGCAAAACCTGCAAATGAAGCGATAACCTGATTATCCGTACTAAGCTTTTCACTTGTACCTGTTTTACCTGCAATATGGTAACCTGCAACGTATGCATTCTTTGCAGTACCCCAATTAACAACACCTTCCATAAGGCTTGTCATTGTATCTGCAGTTTTCTGTGAAACAACCTGACGTTTAACTGTTGGTTTTGTTTCAGAAATAATGTTTCCGTTTTCGTCAAGAACCTGCTTTACAATATAAGGAGTCATAAGCTTTCCGCCATTACCCAATGAAGCAACTGCTGCAATCATTTGAATTGGTGTTGTCTGGAAGGTCTGACCGAAGGATGCAGAAGAAAGTTCTGCAATACCCATTTTTTCTACGGGGTAATATGTTTTTCCTGCAACCGGCACAGCTTCTGACGGAAGGTCAATTCCCGTTGCCTCTGTAAAGCCGAATGCTTCAAAATATTTTGAGAAAGTTTCCTTACCCATTCTCTGTCCCATTGTGATAAAGAATGTGTTACATGAGTTAGGTAAAGCCTCAGCAACTGTCTGTGTGCCGTGAACATTATGGTTAAAGCAGTGCTGATAATAGTTAGCAACCTTAATTGAACTTGTGCAATTATATGTTGTTTCGGTTGTCATAACACCCTCTTCAAGGGCTGCCGCTGCAACAAAAAGCTTGAAAACTGAGCCCGGCTCATAAGAGTCCGAAATTGTTCTGTTTCTCCATTGAGAGTAAAGAGCGTTTGTTTCTGCCTGTTTTTTCTCGTTTGCATCTTCAATGGCTGCAAGTGCTTCTTCAACCTTGTTGGAATAAATCTTATATGGCTCATTCAAGTCATAGTCAGGCATTGTGGACATACCGAGAATTGCACCGGTTTTAACGTCCATAATAATTCCGTAGGCATATTTTGCCTGTGTTTCTTCAACCGCCTGAGCCAACTGTTGTTCAAGATAATATTGAATAACCTCGTCTATTGTAAGCACAAGGCTATTACCCTGCTCTGCATCATAGGTTGTTTCATAATCATTTGGCATATCACCTGCAAGAGCATTCTGTGCAGTAATAATTCGTCCCGGTGAGCCTGTAAGCTTTGAGTTGTATTTAAGCTCAAGACCTGCACGGCCTGTATCCTCGGAGCCTGTAAAGCCGATAACTGTTGATGCAAAAGAGCCAAGTGGATAATATCTCTTTGTATCAGGGTCAATACCGATAATTGTACCTAATTTTTTATCCTTATGCTGGGACATATATTCCTGCAATTTTGCTTTTTGGTCATTATCTATCTGACCAATAATTTTTTCATAACCACTCTGCTGACGGTTAACCTTTTTTGTTACTGTTTCTTCGTCAAGCCCGAAAATTGAAACAAAGCCATCAACTAACAGAGTTTTTTGTTCTTCTGTCTTGATTTTTGAAGGGTTAATATACACCAACCAAGCAGATGCACTCTGTGCCAACACCTTCATATTTGAGTCGTAAATTGTTCCTCGATTTGCCGCAACAATAGTATCACTCAACTGGTTTCTCTCCGCTTTAAGGCGATATTCCTCACCTTTTACAATTTGAATCCAAAAAAGATTACCTATAAGCACAAGCAAGGCAGCGCAGAAAATGAGAAACGCCTTTAAAGAGCGACTTTCCATCTTTTTCGTAGGTTTTCTATTCATTTTTTGCCACTTCCTTTACTCGTGATTTTGCTTTTTAAATAAAACAACGAGAGTTAACGGCATTTGCCCCAACTCTCCTTTGCTTACATATTAAATATATTATTTGCCGTTGTTATTTATGCTCCTCGCTACACTTTCACCGTTAGCAACTGCAACATAGTCTTCAGAAGACATATCAATATAGTAAACCTGATAATCCTGAATTTTTGTCATTCCCAATTCATTGGTTGCATACTCTTCAACATTATTGATTGATACGATTGCATTGAGTTCATTGTTGAGCTTAACAGCATCACTCTGTGCAAGTTCGATTTTCTTTTCTACTGAACTGATTTCACGATTGATTTCATCCAGCTTTACACGGCTATAAATTGCCAAAGCCATGAACATTACAACTACCATTGCAATACACATAACTTTAAATGTTTTTCTTGTTTCAACTGCTGTCTGCTGACGAATCTGTGCAGCAGTTAATCTTGTTTTCTGAACGAGCTCGAGTTGAGGTTTCTTTTGTGGTTGAGGCTTCACCTTTGGCGCAGCTGAACCGTTGTATGAAACTACTCTTTCGTTTCTATTATAATTGTAAGCATAAGCATTTCTGTTTTGTTGCGCCAATTTTTCTCTTCCTTTACCTTAATTTCATCTCAATCTTTCGATTGTACGAAGTCTTGCGCTTCGGCTTCTGTTGTTAGCATCCAATTCAGTTTGTTTTGCTGACAAGCCTTTATTCACAAGTTTTCCTTCGGGAGTATTTCCACATACACAAACCGGAAATTCTTTAGGACAAGTACATCCTACTGTGAATTCACGGAATTTTTCTTTAACTGTTCTGTCTTCAAGGGAGTGGAATGTGATTATTGAAAGTCTTCCACCAACTTTAAGACAATGGAACATATCATCTACTGCTTTACTGAGAGTTGAAAGTTCATCATTAACTTCAATTCTTATTGCCTGAAATGTTTTTCTTGCAGGATGTCCGTCACGACGATATTTTGCAGGAACCGAGTCCTTTATAAGTTCTGCAAGTTCAAGGGTTGTTTCAAGAGGTTTAATAGCCCTTGCCTTAACAATATTCTTTGCAATATTACGAGCAAATTTTTCTTCACCGTATCGGGTAATAATATTTGCAAGTTCATATTCAGAATATGTATTCACCACATCATAAGCACTTTTCCCGGTTTTGCTCATTCGCATATCAAGGGGCGCGTCGTGGTGGAAGGAAAATCCTCTTTCAGGGGTATCAAGCTGAAACGAGCTAACACCCAAATCTGCAAGAATCCCGTCGGCATCTCTGCCCTTTAAAATATCTTTTATATTATTGAAATTATTGTTGACTATTTCCACATTAGGGTTACTACCTATTCTTTCGGTAATAACCTGAATGGCGTCGGGGTCACGGTCAATAGCAACAAGAACACCGTCCGGGATGCGTTCAAGGATTGCCTTTGAATGCCCCGCTCCGCCACAGGTACAGTCAACATACAAACCATCTGATTTAATACCTAACGACTCAATCGTTTCATCAAAAAGAACTGAGATATGTGAAAACTCCATAATGCTCACCCTTTAGAATGTGAAGTCATCAAAATTGATAAGCTCACTCAATGGTTTAACGTCCACTTTGTAATTTTCTGTTGCCCAAATTTCAATTCTTGAACCCGCACCGATAATTGCAACATCCTTTGAAAGTCCTGCGTGTTCAAGTAAATCCCCTGTAAGAGTCATTCTTCCCTGCTTGTCGGCAGTCATATCAACTACCTGACTGAAGAAGGCTCTTTGGATTTCACGGTTATTAGTATTCATAAATTGTCGGCTTACTTTTTCAAAGCCTTCTTTCGTGTAAACATAAAGGCATTTTTCGCTGCCCTTGAACACAACAAATTCCTCACCCAAAGCATCACGGAACTTAGCAGGAATGAAAACACGGTTTTTCGCATCAAGACTATGGTAATATGCACTTTTAAACAACATGATTTTTCACTCCTTTTTTAGTTATTTTTTAAGTATTTCTCCACTTTGGTGGAATTTTAGTGGAATTTTGCTCCACTTTGAGATAATTATACAATAGAAGTACGGAAAAAGCAAGTTTTTTTTAAATTCTTTTAACAAAATTTTTCTCCAAATTTTGGCAAAGTTGCACAAACACAAAATCAGGCAAAAATGGGCAAAAAAATACCCCATTTCCGAAGAAATGAGGTAATTTCGCTTTATTTAAGTTTATTTTACAAACACTTTTTTATAATTTTCGATGGCATCTTCCACAATTTCTACTGCCGCAAGAACACCCTGTGCTTCATCAATGGCTGTATCCTTATTTTCAAGCATTTTATACACTTTAAAGAAGTGAATCATCTCGTCAAAAATATGCTTTGGAAGCTGGCTGATGTCCTTATACTCATTATATGTTGGGTCGCCAAATGGGATTGCGATAATCTTATCGTCAGCGTGGCCACCATCCACCATAGAAATAACGCCGATTGGGTAGCAACGAACAAGGGCTAATGGCTCAATCTGTTCAGAACAGAGAACAAGCACATCCAACGGGTCATTATCATCAGCAAAGGTTCTTGGAATAAAGCCATAGTTTGCAGGATAGTGAGTTGATGTGTGAAGAACACGGTCAAGCTTTAAAAGACCTGTTTCCTTATCAAGCTCATATTTCATTTTACTGCCCTTTGAAATCTCGATTACTGCTTCAAAGTCTTTTCTTGTAATTCTTGACGCATCAATATCGTGCCAGATATTTGTCATTATTTTTTCGCTCCTTTATATTCTTCTATAAGGTCCCTACGAATTCTCCACAAATCCTCGGACAAATCAACATAGTAGGTATGTGGATTTTCAAATCGCTTAACTTCTTCCCAAAGATTATCTATCTGTTCGGAACAATAATCTCTTATTTCATCAACGGAAGGCTCATCATAGACACATTCACCATTTACGAAAACGGGAACAAGCAATTTTCTTGCAACAAAGTTCTCAATTTCTTTACGCTTCCAAGTGAAATCAGGGTCAAAGAGAGTATATGGCTTACTTTCATCGATTTCCTCATCCTGTAAAGTAAGCACGTCAGCAATAGCCTTGCCTGTGTCACAGTCAAAAAGACGATAGAGCATTTTGGAATGTGGGGTTGTGATTTTGCTTACATTTTCGGAAAGGTTGATTTTAGGTGTAATTTTGCCATCAGTTTCAACAGCACAAAGTTTATAAACACCGCTGAAAAGTGGTGATGATGCAGAGTTAATAAGTCTTTCACCAACAACAAAGCAGTCAACCTTTGCCCCTTGAGAAATCATATCGTTGATAATATATTCGTCAAGAGAGTTGGAGGCAGTAATATTACAGTCAGGATAGCCTGCCTCGTCAAGCATTTTTCTTACCTTCTTTGAAAGATAGGTAATGTCCCCCGAGTCAATTCGCACACTGACAGGACGTTTGCCCATAGGTGCTAAAACCGTATCAAAAGCTTTAATAGCATTTGGTACACCTGAACGGATTGTGTCATAAGTATCAACAACCAATGAGCAGTCGTCGGGATATTGTCTTGCAAATTCGCAGAATGCCTCATACTCTGACTCAAACATCTGCACCCAGCTATGAATCATAGTGTTCATTGTAGGAATTCCGAATTCCTTACCCTGAACAACACCCGATGTACCAATACAACCACCGATATATGCAGCACGAGAGCCATAAAAAGCCATATCAAAGCCGTTTGAACGACGAGTACCGAACTCGGCAACAGTAGTTCCCCTTGCAGCACGTACAAGTCGGTTAGCCTTTGTCGCTACAAGGCTCTGGTGATTCATACAAACAAGTAAAATTGTTTCAATAAGCTGTGCCTGAACAATAGGACCGCGAACCTTGATTACAGGCTCATTAGGGAATACAGGAGTACCCTCAGGAACTGACCATATATCGCACTGGAATTTGAAGTTGCGAAGATAATCTATGAACTCGTCGCAAAGCCCCAAGGTCTTTACATATTCTAAATCTTCTCCCGTAAATGAAATATTTTTAATGAGTTCAATCATTCTACCAAGTCCTGCAAAAATTGCAAAACCACCTTTATCGGGAACTCTCCTGAAAAACAAGTCAAAATGAGCAATTTCATTAGCTTTTCCACTCATAAAAAAGCCGTTAGCCATTGTAAGCTCATAAAGTTCCGTCATTAAAAAACGATTATTAATCATACTTAATCACTCCTATAAAATATTTTATCAAATTATTCTCTAAAAGTCCATAACAAATTATTGAACATCAAAGGTTTTTGATATATAATTAGTTTACACTCATATTCAAGGAGATATTGCTATGTTTAATGAACTTATACTTAAAAGAGAAAGTTGCAGAAATTATAATGGTGAGCCTGTTTCCACAGATTTACTTATAAAATGTGTTGAGTCAGCAAGACTTTCACCATCTGCTTGTAACTCACAGCCTTGGAAATACTATATTATCAACGGTGGGGAGAATGCAGAAAAAATAAGAGATTGTATTCAACCAAACGGTGCAAATAAATTTGTGCAGAATTGTCCTGCATTCGCTATTGTTACTGAAAAGGAAGCAACACTCAAATCCTTTGTTATTGAAAAAGTTAAAAACAGCCAGAAATGGGCAGAAAATGACATTGGTCTTTCAGTTGCTCATTACTGCTTACAGGCAGCGGAATTAGGTCTCGGCACTTGCATTATCGGTATGGTTGAAGAAGAAAAAGTCCGTGAATATTTCGGCATCTCAGATAAAATAAGACTTGTTATTGCAACAGGCTATTCAGCAGACGAAAGTCCAAGAAATAAAGTCAGAAAGCCATTAGAAGATGTTTGTGAAGTTATCGGATAAGTTCTTTATTAAAGGAGATTTAAAATGAATAAGGTAACAAAACTCATTTCAACAGCTTTGTGTCTTATATTGTTATTTACTTCTGTTTTACCTATCAATATTGGGGCAGTATCCGAAGATGATTTCTATGTTGAAAATATTGAGAAAAACAAGGGTGTTTATTTAAGCCCCGGAGCAGACGATACAGAAATTCGTGTAACCTGGTATGGTGGCAAGGACGACGTTGACCCCATTGTTAAGGTGAGTGAAAACGAGAATATGACAAATTCTGTTTCATTTACGGGTACAATTCATTCTAACGAAAAGGTTGAGCGTTCAAACCACGTTACCGTAACCGGTCTTGAAAAGGGAAAAACATATTATTATGTATGCTGTGACGGTACTAACGACACAGAGGTAAAATCCTTTAAAACTGTTGCAGATGGTGAAGATTTTTCAGCTATGTATGTAAGTGACATTCACCTTACTGGGGAAAGCTATGACGACCCTACACTTTACCAATCTGCGAAGAATTGGGAAAATGCTCTTGTTGAAGCCACAGGAAGAGAAAATATTTCTCTCATTCTTTCAGGTGGTGACCAAGCAACAGAGGGTCAGCCCCACGAGTATTATGCAACATTCTTGCCCGAAACCCTTAAAAGTATTCCTTTTGCTATGGCTATCGGCAACCACGACGTAAAGAGATTTACCTATGATGCTTTGGCAAATTATCCTAACACAAAAACCAATAATATTTCAAAATCTCTTATTCACGGCGACTACTATTTTGTAAAGGGAAATGCACTTTTCCTTGTGCTTGACAGTACAAATTCATCAGCAGCCGACCACTATAAATTTGTTAAAGATGCAATTAACGAAAACCCCGATGTGAAATGGAGAATAATGATGTTCCACCACGATTTATACGGTGGTCACATTGAATCAAGAGAAAGTGAAAACAAGCTTCTTCGTGCTCTTTTCACCCCTATTATTGATAAATTCCAAATCGACCTTGTTCTTACGGGTCATAGTCATCGTTTCAGCAGAAGCCACGTGATTTACAAGGGTGAAATCACAGAAAATCTTTGCGATAAAACATCCGTAACAGACCCCGAAGGTACAATTTATCTTAATAACGGTACACTTCGAGTTGACCCTGACTCCGAAAATCAGGATATTATAGATTCCGATTTAAAGAGCGAGTTTATCGCAACGGATTACATATCGGAAACAAAGGGAATATATAATATTCTCACCTTTACAGACGACAGTTTGACTATAAAATCCTATACTTATGGGACAGAAAAGCCTTTCACAGAGTTTACAATTAACAAGACATCTCAACAAGGCGGTCACCCTGATAAACCAATACAGGCTTGGTTTGTAGTTGGTAAATATTTAGGAACTGTATATAACATTATAAACAACATATCAAGAAAGTCCGAAATCCGAGACAGAGGATAAAATAAGTGCAAAATGCAAAATGCAAAACGCAGAATTAACGGCGAGGTTTCCCTCGCCGTTATTGTTTTAATATTTATTTTTGAAGAATATACCTTTTATTAAACCAACCATTACTCCACCAAGAAAGAGACCAACTTTTCTTCCCCTTCTATTATTCTTTGTCATAATAATCACCCATTATAATTTATATTCAATTTCTATTGTAGAAGATTTTCCACTTGGAGTAGTATGTAAAACGACATCTCCTAAATTCATACATTGTCTCATTGCATTACATACTGATGGCATTCTATCTTTTAATTCCAAATCCTTATGAACATCTCCTGAAATTAAAATGAGTGATTTTTTCCCAGAGGCCCTTGCTTGTCTTTTCAATTCTCTAATATACTCACGAATTTGTTCCATTGTCATTTTTTCTTCATCTTCTTTCTCATTATTTGACTTTTTTTCCATTAACAAATCTACTTTTTCTTCTAATGTTTGAATTCTTGATAATAATTCAACTATAATTTTTTCATAATTCATAGTATACTGCACCCCTTTACGTTAAATACTATTAGTATACTATCACATTTTTTGTAGTATGTCAATAGTTTTTGTGCTTTCGTAAAAATAAACCGACGGGAGCAAGCCCCCGCCCTACACTATAACGTCAATCAATAAAAGTAAACTCCCCGATAAATTCAAATTTAAAAGACAAAAAAAGCAGGCTTGAAAGCCTGCCTCTACATTTTGCGCTTTGAGTTTTGCATTTTGCACTTTATAATCTTACTGAAATTCCATTGTCTTTGAGATAGTGTTTTAAGTCCATGATTGGAATTTCGTTGAAGTGGAAGAGAGAGGCTGCAAGGACTGCGTCTGCTTTACCCTCGTTAAATGCGTCAAGAAAATGGGATTTTGCACCTGCGCCACCTGATGCGATTACAGGCACACCGACACATTCCGAAACTGCACGATTAAGGCCATTGTCATAGCCCTGTTTTTGACCGTCACAGTCCATACTTGTTAAAAGTATTTCCCCTGCTCCCCTTTTAACTGCTTCTTCTGCCCATTTAACGGCGTCAATACCAGTAGGGATTCGTCCACCATTGAGATAAACTTCCCAACCCTTGTCGTTTCGTTTCGCATCAATAGCACAAACTACACATTGGCTACCGAATTTATATGCAGCCTCATTTATAAGGTTTGGATTTCGCACAGCAGCAGAGTTTACTGAAATTTTGTCAGCACCTGCACGAAGTAATTCCTTAAAATCTTCAACACTCTTTATACCCCCACCAACAGTAAAGGGAATAAAGATATTGTCGGCAACCTGACGGACAATTTCAATCATTGTACCCCTACCCTCGTGGGTAGCAGTAATGTCAAGAAGCACTAATTCGTCAGCACCTTTTTTATTGTACTCAATAGCACACTGGACAGGGTCACCTGCGTCACGGATATTAACGAAACTTACGCCCTTTACAACTCGTCCGTTTTTAACATCAAGGCAAGGTATAATTCTTTTTGCGTACATTATTTAACCTCCATTGATGCAAAATTTCTTAAAATCTGCAATCCCACATCACCTGATTTTTCAGGGTGGAATTGGGTTGCAAAAATATTGTTTTTACCCACTGCAGAATGAAAATCAATCCCGTAATTTGTGATAGTTGCGATATCATTTTCATCCTCTGCGTGGAGATAATAGGAATGAACAAAATAAACATAGGAATTTTCGGGAATACCTTTAAAGAGAGTATCATTCTGCTTGATAGTCAATGAATTCCAACCTATATGGGGAATTTTAAGTCCCATATCAGGTGAAAACTTTTTGATTTTGCCTTTAAAAATGCCAAGCCCTTTAACTCCCGGGGATTCCTCGGATTCTTCAAACAGAAGTTGAAGCCCCAAACAGATACCTAAGAATGGTTTGCCACCCAATGCACACTCCTTTACTGTTTCAACGAGTCCACTTTTGAGCATTGAGTCCATAGCGTCACCAAACGAGCCAACACCGGGTAAAAGTACTTTGTCGGCAGATTTAATCTTTTCCGGGTCATCCGTTATTATATTTTCAGCACCGATGAAATCAAGTGCTTTTTTTACACTTTGCAGATTTCCTGCACCATAGTCAATAATTGCAATCATTTATGTCATTCCTTAAATATAATACGAGTATTTTAGCACATTAAAGTGATATAATCAATAGGAACTTGGCTGTTTTAATTGACTTTTGGGAAGTTTTGCATTAAAATTACCTTAACGGAGGTGCATACCAATGAATGATATTTTAAACAAAAAAGGTTTTATCAGCGATATGGACGGTGTTATCTATCACGGTAACAAAATTCTTCCCGGTGTTGCTGAATTTGTAAACTGGATGATAGACAATGATAAAAAGTTTGTTTTCTTAACAAATAGCCCTGAAAAAACTCCACACGAGTTAAGCATGAAGTTGGAAAGAATGGGGCTTAAGGTTTCTGCAGACCATTTCTACACAAGTGCTATGGCTACTGCTGCATTTTTAAGTTCACAAAAACCCGGTTGTACTGCTTATGTTATTGGTGAAGGTGCTCTCTCAAAGGCTCTTTATGACCAAGGGATTTATATGAATGACGTTAACCCCGATTATGTTGTAGTTGGTGAAACTCGAACATATAGTTTTGAAAAAATTGAAAAAGCTATTGAGTTAGTTCTTAAGGGAGCAAAGCTTATCGGCACAAACCCTGACATTACAGGACCTACCGAAAGAGGAATTATGCCTGCAACAGGTTCGCTTATTGCTCCTATTGAAATTGCAACAGGTAAAAAGGCATATTTTGTTGGTAAACCAAACCCACTTATGCTTCGTCACGGACTTAACAAGCTTGGTTGCCATAGTGAGGAAATCGCTTTTATCGGTGACAGAATGGATACGGACATTATCGCAGGTATTGAGTCAAATGTTGATACAGTTCTTGTATTAAGTGGTGTTACATCAATGGAAACTATTGATATGTTCCCATACAGACCAAAATACATTTTTGAAAATGTTGGAGAAATTCTTACAAAAGAATAATAAAAGAAAAAATTAAATCGGCACACAACGTGCCGATTTTTTTGTTTTAAACAGGGATTTTTAATTTTTATTACTGTGTTATATAAACCATAAATTGGGGTTTATCGAGGAATGCAAAGTGCAAAATGTCGAAACTGCGTTGCGATTATAATTTGACATATTTGCAGGCGTGGAAGCCTGCCACTACGCGACTCCAATAAATTATAATATGCACAAATTCTACATTACACCAATAAAAAAACACAGACAAAATTGTCTGTGTTATCTGTTTTATGGTGCGCTCGACTGGAATCGAACCAGCGACCTTCAGAGTCGGAGTCTGACGCTCTATCCAACTGAGCTACGAACGCATTTTGAATGCGGAATGCTAAATGCTGAATTCTAAATGAATTATTTAGAATTTTTGCATATAGCAATAAGAAGAGCAATAATCTCATTTATATC
>JAFYSE010000064.1 GCA_017546665.1 Clostridia bacterium
GTCAAAAGTAATCTCTGCATCTGCTTCTACGTCAAGCTTTTCTACAAATACAACGTCGCCGTTCTGTACTTTGTACTGCTTGCCGCCTGTTACGATGATTGCGTACATTTTTCTAACCTACCTTAAATATAGACTCGCTATCGAGGGTGGAAAACTCACTTTTAGTGCATTTAGACACACTACCCCCTAATATGCGGCTTGAATATAATAACAGAACATTTGTCAAATGTCAAGCATTTTTATATAAAATATATTTCATATTACACCATATAAGATTTTATACATAGCCATCTCCAACCTTGATTATGCAGTCTTTGTTTGTTATAATATAGCAAAGAGGTGTTATTATGGATAAAAAGGTTTACACAAGAGGTATGGCGGGTCAGCTATGGTACAACTTTACTGAATGTCTTGCTATGGCTGCTACATATCGCCCTGTTTCAAAAAATGTTACATATTCAAAAATGATTTACGGGGACAAAAAGTTAAACTACATAAACACTTTTTGCCGAAATGATTTGAAAGATAGTAAAAAGCCTTTATTCGTATATATTCACGGTGGAGGTTGGATTTCGGGCATTACAGAAATGAGAAACCCCTATGTTAACAACTGGGCTGAATTGGGCTTTTACTGTGCCTCTGTTAGTTATTCCTACGCCCCACAAGAGATTTTTCCAACACAGATTAAAGAAATCTTTACAGCTATTGACCACATAATTGACCACGCAGAAAATTTGAATATTGACACAAAAAACGTTGTTATTGCCGGAGAAAGTGCAGGTGGATATTACATTTCATTTGTAGCACATTGTCTTTCCCACCCTGAAGTATTAGAAAAACTTGGAATAACCTTTCATAATGCAGATAAATTCAAAATCAAGGTGCTTGTTTCACACTGTGGTTGCTTTAATCCAAAAAGACTTGTTGATGAAAGCAAGGAGCAGTCCAAATTCCCTGATATTAAAATGATGACAAGCACATTTGTTGGTAAAAATCTCAACGAAACAAGACAATTTTTAAATTCTCCTGAAGGTGAAATTGTCAATCCACAAATTGACTGTACATTCCCACCAAGTTTTCTTATCTGGGCAACAAAGGACTATTTAAGATTTGAAACATTTGAATTAAGTAAAGAATTAACATCTTTCGGTGTTGAGCACAAGACCTATAAAGCAGACGGTAAAATTGCTGCACACGCTTGGTCAATTGCCACTATATTCAAAGAGTCAAAGAAATGTCTTAAAGAAACTATTGACTTTGTACTCCCCTATTTGCCTGAATATTTTACAAAATAATGAAAAGGGACGATGAGTTTTCACCGTCCCTTATTTTTTAGTCTTCCATAGCAAAAACTGCTTCGTCAAGACACATTCTTAATGCTTTTGACTTTATTCCCCTTGTAATTGATTTAAAGTCATTTTTGTCCTTGCAATTTACAATTCGTTTACTTGTAAGGACTTTTTTCATATTATTTCCGTTAAGATGAATAAGACAATCAAGTGCACGGTCGTTAACCGGCTTATTTTTCTTTGCCACTACACCTGTAAGAGTAATAATAATCTCATCTGCAACACTTACATTGCTAACAGTAAATGTATTTTTAACTACATTTACAGGAGTGTAAAGACCATTAACCATTACCGTTACCTCTTCAAATGAAGCAACATCCTTAAACTCAAATGTGTATTTTCTCTGTGCAGGGATACAAGCAATAGACTTACCACCATTGATTGTAAATTTGATTGTATCCACATCTTCATTAACACTCATCTTTGTGATTGAGTATTCGCCTGTCTTATACTTACCGCTTTCACCATCGTCTTCATAGAAATCAATTGAATTATTACCACGGTAAATGTCAATTTTAAGGTGTTCAGGACAGCCCCAACCATTACCCTCGTCAAGTGAGGTCTGCAAAATTGCACCCTCCTTTGCAAGTACAGGAATCGTATTAATTGGGCTGTTAATCACAACTTTCTGTCCGCCCTTATAGATTTTACCATCAAAAATATTTGTCCATCTGCCTTCAGGTAACCACATTTTTGTTGCAGCAGTCTTTGTTTTTGCGTCCATTTTTGTTGTAACAGGACCAACAAGAAGTTCTGAACCAAAGAAATATTCATTTCCGTATTCAAAGCTTTCCTTGTTTTCAGGATATGTATAGTACAATGGTTCGCAAAGTGCTCTGCCGTCCTTGAATGTACGATAATTCATTGAGTAGATATATGGAATCATTCTGTGACGAAGTCTTAAATACTCTGTACCGAGAGTTTCAGCTTCCCATGAGAAATTCCAAGGCTCCTTACCAAGAACATCAAGGCTTGTTGAATGAAGTCTTAAAATCGGTAAGAATACTGCGAGTTGCAACCAACGAATATAAAGTTCGTCGTCATGTTCACCCATCATGTGTCCACCAATGTCATGGCTCCACCAAGTATAACCACAGTTTGCAGCGTTTGCTGTGAAATATGGTTGGAAATCAAGCACTTTCCAATTAATTGCGGTATCTCCTGAGAAGCCTAATGGATAACGATGTGAACCGATTCCTGCATAACGAGAAAGAATCATTGGTCGTCTGTTTTCACGGTCTGTATCAAGATAATGATAGTGATTAAGAAGCCACAATGGGTCAAGACCTGCTTTTTTGCTCTTTGTACCCTGTTGCCAGTCAATCCACCAGAAATCAACACCAACATCTTCATAAGGATGATGAAGAATATCAAAATATGCATTGATAAATTTCTTGTCTGTAAGGTCAAACTGAACACTTTCTTCTTTTGACTTATCAACACCCATAGCATCCGCCATTTCTTCGTACATATCTTCAAATGCACGTACACCGTCAGCAGGATGAAGATTAAGAGTAACCTTAAGTCCCATATCGTGAAGTTTTTTAAGGAATGCCTTATAATCAGGGAAAAGCTCCGTATTCCAGCTATATCCTGTCCAACCATCACTTAAAATATTGCTTGACTTGAACTTTTTGTTAAATTGTTTTTTTAGGTTAACCCAATGCCAGTCCATATCAACAGTTGCAATAGTGAGTGGAATATCACGGTCAGAGAATTCAACCATCAAATCTTCATATTCCTTCTGTGTATATGCTCTGTAACGGCTCCACCAGTTACCCAACGCGTATCTTGGTACAAGTGGTGGAACACCTGTAACCTTATAAAAATTATTGATACCAAGAACATAGTCCTTGCCATAAGCAAATACATAGAAGTCTTTTGTACCCTTTTCACGGGATGAAAGCATACCATCCTCGTTCAAAAGAAGTGTTTTATTATCGTAATAAACACTTACACCATCAGTTGAGATAATACCATCTTTAAGTTCAGTTGAACCATAAGTACCATCAAGAGTTCTTGTTGTTCCTTTAAGGTTATTTGCACGAGTATAAGTGCATTTTTTACCATCAATTACCACATAACTAAAACTACCTGAATGGCTATTTACGTAAAACTCTGCATAGGAAGTTTTAATGCAAAGAATATCAACCTTAGTTTCATAGGTAAACTCAACCTTGCCAAAATTTCTATACCAAATGCTCTGTGATGGTAAATCTGTAAATTTCCCGTCTGTTGAATATTCAACACGAATTGTTTCAGGTGTTAAAACTGAAACCCTTACATTTTGGCTGATGATAATATTGTCTTCAAATGCCTTTCCGTCAGTTTTGGCTAAAAGCACTTTATTCAATTCCATAGTATAAACCTCGCTTAATTATATTTCCTTAAAGGATAACGCCTTTGAGAGTACCCTTAAACTATTTGCTTTTTCAGACAATAAGATTTCAGAGTCTTCAAGTTCTTTACAAATATTGTCATTATATGCTGAACTGCTTAATTCTTTATTAACATAAAGCTTCGCAAGTCCGTTTGGCTCACAGACAACTGTAATCACATCGCCTTTTTGAACGTCTATATCCCCTCGGCTTTTCTTTTCACCGAAACAAATTACCCCTAACTTATCAATAATTGACACTTTAAGAGTATCTGCACTCATCAACTCGCCATCATCATTATCCTCAACTGTAAATTGTACAGTAAAATCGCGTGTGGATGGAATATGATTACTGTCACACACAAAGTTTTCATAGTATTTTCCGCTAAATTCAAAGCCTTGCATATCACCAAAAGCATTTTTAACAGTAAGTGATACAAATGCTTTTTTCACAGGGTTTTCAAAGGTAATTCTAAGAGTGCTATAATCCTCTAACATTTCAACACTACTGATTTTTTCATTAGAGGAAATTAATGATACATCTGTATAAACTCTTTCATCGAAGAACAATAAAAGCTCCTTGCTTGTCTCAAATCTACCATAAAGTAACTGTGGTACAAGCTCTTCTTGTGAAGAAAATTTCATAATCACAACTTCACACGGTGCCAACTCAACAGTAACTTTATCACCATAGTTATATAATCTGTCATCATTTTCAGCAATATATGGATAAACTGAAGCCTTTTTCATATCCTTTGCCATTGTGTTTGTACCGATTAATTTATCAAGGGTCAATGTGAATTTTTGCGTTTTATTTGAAGGATTACGAAGTGATACAATACCTGCATTTTCACTCCATGCAGAATACCCATAGACCTCACCCTTTGTTGGGGCTCCACCAATAAAACGAGATGTTTTTATAATGTCATAATTATTACGGATAAAACGAAGTGCATCAGCATTAATACGCCACTTTGCTTTATTGAACATATTGTATGAATAATACAACTCCCAAAAAGCAGTACCACGGGTTGCCATCATAAACATATATTTACGATATTCCACATCCGACATAGAAATCTTTGCAGTATTGCCATAAATTGGGTCATGGTTATAGATAAACTCATGTGGAAACTGATAATTCCTAACTACGCTGAAATCATAGTATCTTCCGTCACGATAAGTTAACACCCTGTCAACATCACGGTCACTAAGTTTTTCTCCGTTATCAGTTTCGTCAACAAATCCAATATCCCCACTATTTTGAATCCAAAGGCTATCCGTCCACTGTAAAAACCAGGGACTTGCATTACAATAGCTTGTTTGATTTATCCACAAGTCCTTGCCTGCTATCTCTCTTGCAAAACGGAGTTTTTTGAATATTTCTATCCAGTTTTCCCACATCTCAGTATATTGATATGTGTCGTTGTAGCCACCGGTAATATGTCCATGTTTTTTGGACGGACAGGCTCTTAACAAGAAGCCATCCAATTTCCAATAGTTAATATCAAATTTATTCTGGTTATCAAGGTAATACTCGGTAATATTCTTTATATATTCATGGGATGATACACATACATCCTTTGCAGCCCTATTGTATCCACCCTTACCCGCTTTTTCCATTCTCAAACCAAACAAAGGTGTCTTTAAATTATATCCACCTCGTGGACCGTTCCAAAGCCCAAAATTGGAGGAGAATTTTTTTGCAATAGTTGATGATGGGTATAATTCATCGGGAAATTTGTTATTAAAGGACCAGAAATCAGCATCCCAATTCACAAATCCATCATCTACAACATAGGAATCAAGTGGTGGCACCAAAGTTTTTGAAAGATTATCTTCAATTTCCTTAAACGATTCCATTATATTCTCGTTTGTAATATCATGCATATGGTCATACCACGAGTTATACTGAAAACGGGGCTTGATTTTTCTTGAAATGTCCCTGATATAAGCAAGAAAATCCTCACGAATTACTTCTAAATCAAGGCTTCTTGCTGAACCTACAACCGTTTTCCAGGTTTTAAAGGTGTGGCCACAATTAAGAGTCAATTTATCGAAGGTTTTACCACTAAAATATCGGCAATACACCGTGTTTTCAGAAATATTATTCTCAGACAATGGAAATTCCGACCCTAAAAACATCCCGTTAACATACACAGGCTGACCAAGTGCAGAATGATAGCTTGTAAGATAAGCCGGTTCAATTTCTCCTATTGCCCATTGTTGCTGGGGAGTATCAACAAAAATGTGTTCACAATCAATATAATCAATCGTCACAAGATGTTGATTTTCCGGTGCAATAGTCATTTCAATATACTTGTGCATATAATGACAGTTTTCTTCAATTTCAATAGTTTCAACAAAGGAAATTGTTGCACCATTATAAAAGCAAGGCTTAAAAATAAATTCTACACGATGCTTAAAAACATTAATATTTTCAATTACAAGATTATTTGATGAAAGAAAAGCCGTATTGTACCCTAAAAACTTTTTGTTTTTAAAAGCAACAACAAATTCAGCAGAGCTTGGCATAAACTTAATTGACTGCTTTGTGTCTGTGCGTTTATTAACAATTTCAGTTGTTTGCAAACGATTATTCTTTGTAGAAAAGCATCTTTCAATATAATCATTACCAACAACTACCGAATTTTCTTCAATATAAGCATATACTCCTGCCATTTACATACTCTCCTCTGCGAAAAGCAATTTTTCCGTTGCCAAGGCAGCATCCTCAACGATTTTTACACAAGGTCTTTTTTGATAATACTCAGGAGTTCTTGATTCAGGAACACTTGACTTTTCTGCTTCAACAAGTCCCAAAAGTTCTTTACAAACAATAGAATGATTGGTTTTCTTGAATTCATCCATAATAAGTCGAACCAATTTATAAACCTCTGTTTTGTCAAGTTCAGGGTGTTTTAAGCCAACAACCATAGCACTGCCACTAACTGCACCACAAACCTCTCGCATTCTTCCGACTCCACCGCCAAGTCCAACAGAAATTGCCAACGCAGTTTCTTCACTCAACCCTAAATCAGGTGCAAAGGCTACAAAAACTGCCTGCGAACAGTTTTTCCCTTCCATAAATAATTCAACCGCTCTGTCAGAATATTTGGACATAGTCAAACTTCCCCTTATATTACCATATTTTCTTAATACTACCATAATATTTATGCATTTTCAATAAATATACAACAAAAAAATCCCCATTCCGAATTGGAATGAGGATTTAATTTCAGTAGTCTTAAACTTATTTAAGAGTAACTTTTGCGCCAACTTCTTCAAGCTTAGCTTTGATGCTTTCTGCATCTTCCTTAGAAGCAGCTTCTTTAAGTACTTTAGGAGCACCGTCAACAACAGCTTTTGCTTCTGCAAGGCCAAGACCTGTAACTTCACGAACAGCCTTGATAACCTTAATCTTTTCTGCGCCAACTTCTGTAAGTTCAACGTCAAATTCTGTCTTTTCTTCAGCTGCTGCTGCGCCAGCTACTGGAGCTGCTACTGCTACTGCAGCTGCTGCAGATACGCCAAATTCCTCTTCTACTGCTTTAACGAGCTCTGAAAGCTCAAGAACTGTAAGAACCTTAAGTTCTTCAACGATAGCCATAACTTTTTCTGATGCCATGGTAATTTACCTCCAAATTTTTAAATCAAATATTTTTTAAGATTATTTTTTTAATTATTCAGCAACTGGTGCTGCTTCACCATCTTTGTCAACAATAGCCTGTACTGCACGAGCAAAAGATGCGATAGGTGCGTTGAACGCACTGAGAACTGTAGCAAGCAATACTTCTCTTGAAGGAAGTTTTGCAAGTTCGTTAAGTTTTTCAAGACTGATAACTTCACCGTCAAGGTAACCTGTTTTAAGGTTAAACTTGTCGCTCTTATCAGCAAACTTACCGAGAATTCTTGCTGCTGCAACATAGTCATCCTTACTTGTAGCGATAGCTGTTGTACCCTCAAGGGCGCTACCCATATCAGCAAGGCTTGTTCCGTCGATGGCACGACCGAGAATTGTGTTCTTTACAACTGTGTATTCAACACCTGCTTCACGGAGCTCTTTACGAAGCTTTGTATCGTCCTCAACGCTGATACCTTTGTAGTCAACTACAACACCTGCGATTGAACTATCAAGTCTTTCTTTAAGAGCAGCCACCTGCTGTTTCTTTAATTCTAAAACCTTCTCGCTTGGCAAACGATTCACCTCCTATAAAAATTTATCAAATGCGCTTGCAAGGAGAAAAAAATATGCCTCTTCTGCAAAGACAGAAAAGGCATAGAAACATTTTAATTAAATGCTAATATCCTCGGTAGGCAGTTAAAACTTTTATGCAAAATGCACCTACTGTCTTTGGCAAGCTTAATTATACTAACACAACCTTATAGGTTTGTCAAGTATTTTGTTTTAATTATTCAGCAACTGGAGCAGCTGTGAATTTGTTTGGATTAATCTTAACGCCAGGGCCCATTGTTGATGCAACTGCAACAGACTTAATGTACTGACCTTTTGCAGCAGCTGGCTTAGCCTTAACGATTGCGTCCATAAGTGCGTCAAGGTTTTCCTGGAGCTTTTCAGCACCGAATGAAACCTTACCGATTGGGCAGTGGATGATGTTTGTCTTATCAAGACGGTATTCAATCTTACCTGCCTTAGCTTCTGTAACAGCCTTAGCAACGTCAGGTGTAACTGTACCTGCTTTTGGGCTTGGCATAAGACCACGAGGACCGAGAACCTTACCAAGACGACCAACAAGACCCATCATGTCAGGGCTAGCAACACAAACGTCGAAATCCATGAAACCTTCCTGGATTTTTGCAACGAGGTCTTCAGCACCAACGATTTCTGCACCTGCTGCTGCAGCTGCATCTGCCTTGTCACCCTTAGCAAAAACTGCTACTCTAACATTTTTACCTGTACCGTTAGGAAGAACTACAGCACCTCTAACCTGCTGGTCAGCGTGACGTGAGTCAACACCAAGGCGAACGTGAAGTTCAACTGTTTCATCAAATTTTGCAGTTGCACCTTTAACTGCGATTTCAAGTGCTTCTACTGTATCGTAGAGTTTTGTTCTGTCGATAAGCTTTGCGCTTTCAACATATTTCTTTCCATGTTTCATAATTCAAAATTCCTCCAAAAAGTGGTTAATCGGATTCTGATTTTTCCTCCCACAAGGAGAATCAGTCTACTACAGTAACGCCCATGCTACGTGCTGTACCAGCAATCATGCTCATTGCTGTTTCAATTGTTGCAGCGTTAAGGTCGGGCATTTTCTGTTCTGCGATTTTTCTAATTTGTTCTTTAGTGATTTTTGCTACCTTTGTTCTGTTAGGCACACCTGAACCACTCTCGATGCCGCATGCTTTCTTAATAAGAACAGCTGCAGGAGGAGTCTTTGTTACGAATGTAAATGTACGGTCTGCGTAAACTGTGATAACAACTGGGATAATAAGACCCATGTCGTTCTTTGTACGTTCATTAAATTCCTTTGTGAACGCCATAATGTTAACACCATGCTGACCAAGTGCAGGTCCAACAGGTGGTGCTGGTGTTGCTTTACCAGCAGGGATTTGAAGCTTAATAAAGCCTACTACTTTCTGAGCCATTTTTAGCACCTCCAAAATTCGTGGTATGGCGGAACGGACAGCTCTTCCATTCCTCCCACGACGCCTTTACATATAAAAGCGTCATAAAAAGCGTATTTTACGCTAATTACCAAATTAAATAAAAATTAGTCTTCGACCTTTTCAACCTGGTCGAGTTCAAGGTCAACCGGTGTTTCACGTCCGAGCATTGAAATAACAACACATACTGTGTTACTGTCAACGTCAAGCTCACGAACTGTACCGATGATGCCTTCAAATGCACCGTCGATAATTGAAACCATATCGCCAACCTCATAGTCGATTTTAACGACTTTCTTTTCAACACCCATAGCATAAACTTCAGCCTCTGTAAGAGGAATTGGTTTGCTTTCTGGGCCAACGAAACCTGTTACGCCACGTGTGTTACGGATAACATACCAAGTATCGTCCGTCATTTCAAGGTCACCTGTTTCTTCATCTTCAAAAACAGCAACCTTAACCATTACATAGCCGGGGAAGATTTTTCTCTCTACCTCTTTTTTCACGATTTCTGTCTCGCCAGTTTCCTTGTTCTTAGCTTCCTTGTTTTCAACAACAATTTCAGTAGGAACTTTAACCTCAAGAATCAAATCGTGCATTTTGCGGTTTTCAACAATCTTTTCAATGTTTGTTGCTACCTTGTTTTCATAACCTGAATAGGTATGCACTACATACCATTTGGAGATTTCTGACATAACCTAATCTCCTTTCGATTATTTACTAGCAAGGCTTACAAGAGCGTCAATAATTGCAGAAAGTCCTGTATCTACACCGAGAACAGCAACACCTACGATTGCAACAATTACAATAACAACGATTGAGTGATTGAGAACTGTCTTGCCTGAAGGCCATGTAACCTTTTTCCACTCACCTTTGAAATCCTTGAAGAACTTCTTGATTTTTGCTCCAACCTTCTTTAAAGGGTTTTCCTTTTTCTTTGCTGGAGCTTCTTTGTTCTCCTTCTTAGTTACCTCAGCAGTGGTCTTTTCTTTCTTTTCAGACATTTCACTTACCTCCGGATTACTTTGTTTCCTTGTGAAGAGTGTGTTTCTTGCAGAATCTGCAGTATTTGTTCATTTCGATTCTGTCAGGAGTGTTCTTCTTGTTTTTCTTTGTGTTGTAATTGCGCTGTTTGCACTCTGTACAAGCTAATGTGATTTTTACTCTCATTTTTTCGGCACCTCCGTTAATACATCACCTGAAAAATCAGCAGGTGAATTAAAGCCTTCCTCATAAAAAAAGGCACAAAAAATAAGCCTCTTTCCCGAGGTACTTGGTATTGTAACACAGGAGTCAAGGCTTGTCAAGTAAAAATATCAAATTTTTATTTTGATAAAACATTAAGGGTGGATTTTACTCCACCCCACTGTTTAACCAATCATAGATGTAATATCAATGCCCTTTGGCTTTTTAATTTTTGATTTATCCACTGAAGAAGACATACTGCTTATTTCAGCAATTACATAGTCATTCTTTGAAAAGATTTCTTCAATTCTTACAAGGTCATTCTTAGAGTCGTAGATATATTTATATGTATCACCATCATAAGTAAATTTATCGCATGTGTATGATTTACCGTTGATTTTCACTTCACTCGTTTCAACAAAGGTGTATTTTTCAACAACTCCGTCGCTAAATGTGCCTACACCCATTTCATCGCCGATATCCTTACCTGCATTATAATAAACCTTCAACGACGGAATAACACAGTATGCAACACCGCCAACATAGACCATATTTGCTTTAATAACTTTTCCTTCTTCAAAAGGAATTGAAGCTTCAATATAGAAATCTTCACCATTTCTCATATATACAATAGGATATGGTGCATCTTCCCCACCCTGCTGAATTGTACCCTTAATTGTAAATTTCTTTGTTTTGAGAAGCTCTTGATATGTTTTAATTCTGTTAAGAGCTGCCTCTTTCGCTTTCTGAGTATTGTCAGTATTAGCATCCTCAGTAATTAACCCATCAGATATCTGAAGTTTGTCATTAGCATCTGCTTTTTCAGTAGCGTCTTCAATTCCGTTACCGTCAATGATATTTTGGATACCCTCTTGGGCAATTTTATCTTCGTTTTCTTTTATTTGGTTGAGATATTCTTCATCTTCAATATATGTTGTTACGCCTTCGCTATCAGTAAAGTAATAGTTTCCGTCGCCATCTTTGTCAACATACTGAGTTTGTCCTTCTTCGTCTACATAATATGTTCTATTGTCGTCATTTGGTTTTTTTATAATCGATGTACATGATGTTATGGTAAATAACATTGTACAGATAAGTAAAATTGCAACTATGCGCTTCATCATTATATTATTCCTCCAAGGATTGATATTTTAATTCACACTCACATTATAACTGATTTTTCCACTATAAACAAGAGTATATTATGTAAAATATTTTTCGGCAAAATAACAATTTATTCCAAGCTTTTATTTTGAATAATTATAAATATCTACAAACATATATTTTTTCATAAAACTCTGTTGACGGAAATCTTATTTTATGATAAAATCTCAAAAGTAAATATTAGGGGTGAAACACATGTATCAGAAAAACAAAATGTTCTCAAACAAAACATTTAAGACTGATGGCACTGTTGTTTCTTCTTTTTCCATCGGTTGTTTACAGCATTTGTATTTTATTTTTTAAGCGACGGTTTTCCCGTCGTTATTTTTTTGTAAATTTTGCAGTTTTTTGTTGAACTGCTTAAATTAATATAGTATAATGATGAATTGACAATAATGAAAGGCTGGTGTGAATTTTGAAAGCGTATTTAATGCTTGAGGACGGCTCTGTTTACGCAGGTATCACCGCAGGAAAATTCAAAGAAACTGTTTTTGAAATCGTATTCAACACATCAATGACCGGATATGTTGAACTTCTTTCTGACCCATCAAATATGGGTAAGGGTGTTATTATGACATACCCTCTTATCGGAAACTATGGTGTTTGTCTTGAAGATATGGAAGCTGACAAGCTCTTCCCTTCTGCACTTTTAGTTCACGAGCTTTGTGATACACCGTCAAACTTTAGATGTGAAATGGCACTTAACGATTTTCTTGTTAAGTATGACATTCCATGCGTTACAGACCTTGACACACGTGAAATTGTTATGAATATCCGTGACAACGGTACTATGAGAGCAATTATCACAGACGATATTTCTGACAAGGATGCTCTTATGGCAAAAATCAAAGCATTTGATTCACAGGCACTTGCAGTTGAAAAAGCTACTGAAAAGGCTATTTCAACAGATGGTATTCCTGTTGCATTCATTGACCTTGGTGCAAGAAAGAGTTCTGCACTTTCATTTGCAGATAAAGGCTTTGCAGTTACAACATATTCAGCAGATGTTACTGCTGAAACAATTCTCAATTCAGGAGCAGAAGGTGTTGTTATCTCAAACGGTCCTGAAATTTTTACTGCATTTGAAAACATTATCGCAGAAATCAAAAAGATTATGAATGCAGGTATGCCTGTTTTCGCAATCGGTTTAGGTCACCAGCTTGTAGCAATTGCACAGGGTGGTAAGGTTGAAAAAATGCTCTACGGTCACAGAGGAGCAAATCTTCCGGTTAAATTCACAGCAGCAGATGAAACATATATTACAACTCACAACCACGGATACACAGTTTCAAATGACGGTATCCCACAGAATGCCACAGTTTTATGCGTAAACGTAAACGATGGCGAAATTGAAGGTCTTTCTTATGAAAAGGCAATTACTGTTCAGTTTATTCCTGACACAGCAAGAGGTCATAACACCTCCTTCTTATATAATGATTTTGCAAAAATGATTAAGGAGGGCAAATAAGATGTTGGATAAAAGCATTAAAAAGGTAATGGTTATCGGTTCAGGTCCTATTATTATCGGACAGGCTGCCGAATTCGACTATGCAGGTACTCAGGCTTGTCGCTCACTTAAAGAAGAAGGCGTTGAAGTTGTTCTTGTTAACTCCAACCCTGCTACAATTATGACTGACGGTGATATTGCGGACAAGGTTTATATTGAGCCACTTACAATCCCTACTCTTACAAAGATTATTGAGAAGGAAAAGCCCGACTCACTCCTCCCTTCTCTTGGTGGACAAACAGGTCTCAACCTTGCGATGGAATTGAATGAACTTGGTATTCTTAAAGAAAATAATGTTCGTCTTATTGGTATCAATGCTGAATCAATCAAGAAGGCTGAAGACCGTCAGGAATTCAAAGATACTATGGAAGCAATCGGTGAGCCTTGTATCGAGTCCCTCGTTGTAGAAACAGTCGAAGACGCTCTTGATTTCTCTGCAAAAATCGGTTATCCGGTTATCGTTCGTCCTGCTTACACACTTGGTGGTACAGGTGGCGGTATTGCTTATGACGAAAAACAACTTTTTGAAATTGCATCAAACGGTATCCGTCTTTCACGTGTAAATCAGGTTCTTATTGAAAAATGTATTTCTGGTTGGAAAGAAATCGAGTTCGAAACAATGCGTGACTCAAAGGGTAACTGCATTACAATCTGCTCAATGGAAAACCTTGACCCCGTTGGTGTTCATACAGGTGACTCTATCGTTGTTGCTCCTGCACAGACACTTATGGAAAAAGAATATTCAATGCTTCGTAATGCTGCTCTCAACATTATTTCTGCACTTGATATTCAGGGTGGTTGTAACGTTCAGTTCGCACTTCACCCAACATCATTCAAATACGCAGTTATCGAAGTTAACCCTCGTGTTTCCCGTTCATCTGCGTTGGCATCAAAAGCAACAGGTTTCCCTATTGCTCGAGTTGCATCTAAAATCGCTCTTGGACTTGGTCTTGATGAAATTCCTAACGCAGTTACAGGCAAAACATACGCATCATTTGAACCTACAATTGACTATATCGTATGTAAGTTCCCAAAATGGCCTTTCGATAAGTTTGTTACTGCTAAAAAGACCCTTGGTACACAGATGAAGGCTACCGGTGAGGTTATGTCAATCGCTCGTACTTTCGAGGCAGCACTTCATAAATCACTTCACTCACTTGAAGAAAATAAAGAGTCCCTCCTTCTCGATATGTTTATGGAAATGAGCAAAGAAGAAGTTCACAAGGCTCTTTACAATGTTGATAATCTTCGTGTATATGCTATTGCAGTTGCAATTTACAAGGGAATCGACCTTGAAGAAATCCATGACATCACAAAGATTGATATGTGGTTCTTAAATAAAATCAAGAACATTGTTGATATGGAAAAGACACTTAAATCCGGTCTTTGCGACAAAGAAACTCTTCTCAAAGCAAAGAAGATGGGCTTTACTGACAATGTTATTGCGAAAAATGTCGGTACAACAAAGAGTGCTATTAAGCACTTGAGAAAACTCTGGAACATTATTCCATCATTCTCAATCGTTGATACTTGCGCTGCTGAATTCCCTGCACAGACACCATACTATTATTCTGATTATGGTATTGCTAACGAAGTTAATCCAAAAACTGATAAAAAGAAGATTATGGTTCTCGGTTCTGGTCCCATTCGTATCGGTCAGGGTGTTGAATTCGACTACTGTTCTGTTCATTCAGTATGGGCACTCAAAAAGGCAGGTTGTGAAGCAATTATCGTAAACAACAACCCTGAAACAGTTTCAACAGACTTTGACGTTTCAGATAAACTCTACTTTGAGCCACTTACTCCTGAATATGTTACAAGCATTGTTGAGCTTGAAAACCCTGACGGTGCTATTGTTCAGTTCGGTGGACAGACTGCTATTAAACTTACAAAAACACTTAATGATTTAGGTGTTAAGATTCTCGGTACTGACGCTGACCACGTTGACGCAGCTGAAGACAGAGAAAGATTTGATGAAATTCTTGAATTCTGTGATATTGCTCGTCCAAAGGGACAGACAGTGTTTACTGCACAAGAGGCTATTGCTGCTGCACATTCACTTGGCTATCCTGTTCTTGTTCGTCCAAGCTACGTTCTCGGTGGTCAAGGTATGCAGATTGCAGCAAGTGACGAAGATATCATCGAATTTATGGATATTATCACAAGAACAATTCCTGACCTTTCAGAACACCCTGTTCTTGTTGACAAATACCTTATGGGACAGGAAGTTGAAGTTGACGCTATTTGCGACGGCAAAGACATTCTCATCCCTGGTATTATGGAACATATCGACCGTGCAGGTATCCACTCAGGTGACTCAATTTCAGTTTATCCTGCAGTTACACTTTCACAGAAAGTTCAGAAGACTATTGTTGACTACACAAAACGTCTTGCATCTGCTTTGCATGTTATCGGTATGATGAACATACAATTTATCGTACTTCGTGAAACAGTTTATATCATCGAGGTTAACCCACGTTCTTCAAGAACTGTTCCTTATATTTCAAAGGTTACAGGCATCCCTGCAATCAGCCTTGCAACAAGAGCAATGCTCGGCGAGAGAATTTCTGATATGGGCTATGGCACAGGACTTTACAAGAATAGCGGTTACTATGCAATTAAACTTCCTGTATTCTCATTCGAAAAGATTATCGGTGCTGACACATCCCTTGGCCCTGAAATGAAATCAACAGGTGAAGTTCTTGGTATCTCAACAGACTACAATGAAGCACTTCTCAAAGCATTCGAAGGTGGCGGCGTTTCAATGCCTAAGGATGCAAAGATTGTTGTTACAGTTCGTGATAAGGACAAGAAGGAAGTTGGCGAGATGCTTAAGGAATTCAAGGATTCCGAATTTGAATTCTATGCAACTCCAGGTACTTGCAAGGTTATCCGTGAAGCGGGAATCGAATGTAAAGAAGTTAATCCTCTTACAGGCGAATCACCTAATATTATGGATATGCTTAACAATGGTGAGGTTTCACTTATTATCAACACACCAACCCACGGACGTCTTGCAAACCGTGACGGTTTTAAACTCCGTCGTCTCGCAGTTGAGTCAGGTACATCCTGTCTTACATCTCTTGATGCTGCACTCAGCGTTATGAGAAGTACATTCGTTGTTCCTGAAGACCAGATGAGCCTTACAGATATTGCATCTCTCAAATTATAATTAACTGATTAAAGGAAGTCGAAATTGGGTATTAAAAAAACTCAATTTCGACATTCTATTTTAGAGTTTAAGGAGTGTTATTATGACAGGTATTGTTGAATACTCTCTTTTGAATGCACATAAGGACTTTAACACTATGCCTTTCACAAAGGTTGACGGGCTTATTTTTGCACAACTTGCTTATCTTGATTATGATGAATTTGTTCCTGATAAGCAGTTATTCGCAAGGGGTATTACCTTCTCAAACATTTGTGAGCAGGAAGATTTTGACGAGCTTTTCCCATTGGAAAGAACTGCAAGAAAAAATCTTTTACTTTTTAACTCTATGGCGTACAGTAAAAGATATGGAAAAATAAGAATTCGCTATCACGAAAATATATTTGATAGTGAAAAGGAAATTCAGTTTTCTGCAACAACCTTTATTATGCCAAACGGTGATGCCTGCGTTTCATTCCGTGGTACGGACTCAACAATTACAGGATGGCGTGAAAACTTTAATATGTTATATAACGACACCGTCCCTGCTCAACTTTCTGCAGTTAAGTATCTTAATAATGTAGCAAGAAAAATCAGGGGCAAAATAACTGTTGTTGGTCATTCCAAGGGTGGTAACCTTGCTATCTATGCCTCCGTTATGTGTTCACCAAAAGCAAAAGAAAAGATTGTTGAGGTGCAAAGCTTTGATAGTCCCGGATTTACCGAAGAATTTGTCACATCACAGCAATATCTTGAAACTGAAAGCAAAATCTTAAAGTTTGTTCCTGAAGAATCCATGATTGGAATGTTGCTTAACGATACTGCATCATACAGAATTGTAAAAAGTGACGGTGAAGGAATTCATCAGCACGACCCGTTTTTATGGATTGTTGAGGATAACGACTTTGTTACAGGTGAAAAAATCCATACAAAAGCAAAGTTTGTTAACAGTACCTTTAAGGAATGGGTTGGTAATTTCACCCCCCAACAGCGTGAACTTTTTGTTGATGCTATGTTTGATATTGTTGAAGCAACAAATGTACAAAAGGCAGAAAGTTTTGTTGATTGGAGTGAAAACTTAAAGGGTAATACATCTATAATTCTTGACACTATTAAGGATTTGGACCCTGAAACAAGAAGCTTTATGCTTAAGGTATTGAGAAATATTTTCCCATCGGCTACGGACAGCGTGCTTACTAAACCAAAGAAAATATTTAAGGATACTTTTGATAAAATAAAATCAAGAAAAGTTGAAACAGATGATTCTCTTGAATAAATAAAAAAATGTCAGTTCGAAACCATCCTGACAATAAATAAAACTATGGAGCGATTAAAAATGAACAAGAAAAAAACAAAATTTATTGTGGAAGCGGCAGTTATTGCGGCAGTTTATGCAGGTCTTACTTATACAGCAAGTATGCTCAATGTGGCATATGGTAGTATTCAGTTCAGATTTTCAGAAGCCTTAACAATTCTTGCTTGTCTTACCCCTGCCGCCATTCCCGGCCTTACAATCGGTTGTTTTTTAGGTAATATTACAAGTCCTTACGGAATTATTGACATTATCTGCGGAACATTTGCTACCTTTTTAGCAGCAGTTTTAGCATACCGTACAAGGAAAATAACGATTAAAAACCTCCCTTTGCTTTCTCCCCTTTTCCCCGTTATTACAAATGCTGTAATCGTAGGAATTGAAATAACAATATTTATGCCTGATGGGTTTAAGTTTCAAGCATTTTTGATTAATGCTATGCAGATAGCAATAGGACAACTTTTAATGTGCTACGGACTTGGATTACCATTATATAATGTGATAAAAAAGACAAAATTGGATAAAAGAGTATAAAAATTGGGCTCCCAAAACAAGTGGAGCCCGTTATTTTTTTTGCATTACACAAATACAAATTTGTAAAGATTTATAAAATGAATTGTTGCACCAAGCATTACAAAAATATGGAATATTGTGTGAAAATACTTTTTCTTTGCACCGATTGCGAAAAGGATTAAACCTATTATATATGTCCCATTTCCTGCAAGTACATATTTTACTCCCACAGGGTCAACCTTGTCCCCTATTACAAACAGGGACGAGAATGCACAAAAGCCGATTACTATATAAAGCACCATTCTTATTGCTTTGGTTTTGCTGAAGGCGGTCAAAGTAAGGATAATTGACACCACAGTTGCCACCAGACAGATTAAAAACAATGCCCAACCTAATGTATGGTTGATTACTGCAACGGATAAAAGCATATAGGGTGTTATTGTACCCATAAGCATGAAGTAAATTGCCGTATAATCCACCACTCGCATAACTTTTTTTGCTTTACAAAGAGGTAGTCCGTGATAAATTGATGAACACACAAAGACAATCAACATTGAAAGGCAATATATGAGTCCAATGGCAAGATAATCCATTCTGTTAAGTAAAATTGCACGTTGAACACATAAAACTGACGCTACAACTGCAAGAATTGCACCAAAAATATGGGTTGCAGTATTAAGTTGTTCTTCTCTCTTTGTATAATTCACAAATTGAACGGAGTCAAAATGGCTCACAGTATCACCTGCCCTTTTAATAATATCATTATACTATTTAATATTATTTTTTCAATATTATTGCATAAGTTTATAAATTCGTGTATTATAAACGCATAAAGATTAAGGAGGATGCTTTATGTCTGCAATTCTTGCTATTGTTAAAATGTTAATTGCTTATGCTCTTATCATACCACAAATTATCAATCCGTTTTTCTATGTACCAATAGGTCAGGAAAAGTATTTTGAAGATTGGTCCGCTGATATGGAATATACTCAGGACTATGCTGCAAATCTTGAAAAATCACCTGATAAGGATTTTGTGGTTTTAAATCTTGCTGATATTCAGTTGAGTGAAAATGAACAGTTTGATACTTTGGGTAAAGAAAGCTTTGATATGATTACTGCCCTTATCGAAGACACTCAACCTGATTTAATCACACTTTCAGGTGACAACGCTTGGGGCACAATCACTTATGATGAATTAGTTAAATTTATTGATTCTTTTGATATTCCTTGGGCTCCTGTTATGGGTAATCACGACGGACAAGGCTGTGTTAGTGAATTTTGGTGTGCATATCTTTTCGCAGAAGCAGAAAACTGCCTTTTCAAATTCGGTCCAAAGGATATGGGTTACGGAAACTATGTTATAAACATTACTGAAAACGGAAGAATTATTCACACCTTCTATATGATGGACACTCATTCTAACAGAGATTATACAGTTGGCGAAAGCACTTGGAATGATTATGACCACTTGTGGGAAAATCAAATGGAATGGTATGAATGGGCAGTTAAGGGTACAAATGCTATCGCAGGAAGAAATGTTGAGAGCACAGTCGTTATTCACATTCCTGTTTACGAAGTAAAGGAAGTTTACAATAATAATTATAATCAGGAAAACGATAAATTCACAGGTATTTACGCTCTTGGTGCTTTCGGTGCTACACACGAATTACCTTGTCCCGGTGGTTTGAACAACGGTTTCCTTGATTTAGTTGTAGAATTAGGAAGTACAAAGAATATTATCTTCGGTCACGACCACGTGAACAGCAGTTCAGTTGTTGTTGATGGTGTAAGACTTACTTATGGATTGAAGCTTGGCAAAGGTTGTTACTACGAAGATGGTATGATGGGTGGTACAACACTTACAATTAATTCTTTCGGAAAAGTAGCTACTGAACATCATTATTACGGATAATAATAAAGGCAGAGTCGTTTGACTCTGCCGATTTTTTATTTCTTTTTCTTGCCGAAGAAACTCTTTTTGCCATCGCCAAGTCCTTCGTCAACATTGAATTCCATAGCAAGTTGTTTAATTAACTCACTCTGCTTATCTGTAAGCTTCTTTGGAATATCAACAATAATACGAACAAGCTGGTCGCCCTTACCCATTCGTCCTTGAATACCACGACCGCGAAGTTTAAACACATCCCCCGGTTGTGTACCTGCAGGAACAGAATATTCAACCTTACCATCAAGGGTAGGAACCTGAATTGTGCAACCCAATGCAACCTGCATAAATGTAAGATGAACATCACACCAAACATTATATCCGTCGCGCTCAAAGATTGGGTGTGGTCTTACATTAACAACGATATTAAGGTCACCTGCTGGGCCACCATTAACGCCCTTATTACCCTGTCCACGAACTGTGAGAATTTGACGGTCATCAACACCTGCAGGAATGTTAATATCAAGCTTTGCACTCTTGCGTACACGACCTGCACCATTACATTTTTTACAAGGGTTATCAATAATTGTACCCTTACCGTTACAACGACTACATGGCTTTGCAGACTGAATAACACCAAACGGTGTTCTCTGCTGTACTGTAACCTGACCACGTCCATTACATTCAGGGCAAGTTTTTGGTGAATGACCACTCTGACAACCATTTCCGTGGCACTCGTCACAAGTTTCAATTCGCATTGTATCTATTGAACGAGCACAACCTTTTGCAGCCTCTTCAAATGAAATAGTAATGCTTGCCTGAGTATCACTACCACGTTGTGGAGCGTTGGGGTTTGCTCTGCCCCCACCGAAGCCACCACCAAATCCGTTGCCGAAGATTGAACCAAAAATATCGCCAAGGTCGAAATCCATTCCACCAAAGCCACCACCGTAGCCACCTTGACCTGCACCATAGTTAGGGTCAACACCTGCGTGGCCGAACTGGTCATATCTTGCCTTTTTCTCACTATCGGAAAGAATTTCATAGGCTTCGTTTGCCTCTTTAAATTTTTCTTCAGCCTCTTTATTATTGGGGTTTAAGTCGGGATGATATTTCTTTGCAGCCTTTCGATAAGCCTTTTTAATTTCATCATCGGACGCTGATTTATCAACACCCAGCACCTCATAATAATCTCTTTTTTCTGCCATAAGTATCTCCAAATAATACGGATTCACGGACAGTCCTTTTTACAGACTGTCCGTATTATTTTAATAATTATTCAACATCCTTGAAGTCTGCATCATAGTAGCCGTCGCTATTTGGTGCAGCACCTGCATTTGGGTCATAACCTGCACCTGGGTTTGCACCACCCTGAGCAGCCTGAGCCTGTTTGTAGAGTTCTTCTGAAATCTTATAGAATGCTTGTGTAAGTTCTTCCTGCTTTGACTTGATTGCTTCTGTATCTTCACCCTTAAGTGCTTCTTTAAGTGCATCAAGCTTTGACTGAATGTCAGCCTTATCGTTTTCAGGAATCTTATCGCCTTCGTCAGCGAGGATTTTTTCTACCTGATATACCATCTGGTCAGCAGCATTTCTTGTATCAACTGCTTCCTTACGTTTCTTATCTTCTTCTGCAAATCTTTCTGCATCCTGAACTGCTTTTTCAATATCTTCTTTTGACATATTTGTTGAAGATGTAATTGAAATTGACTGTTCCTTATTTGTGCCAAGGTCTTTTGCAGAAACGTTAACGATACCATTAGCGTCGATATCAAATGTTACTTCAATCTGTGGCACACCACGACGTGCAGGAAGAATTCCGTCAAGATGGAAAATACCAAGAGTCTTATTATCTCTTGCAAATTCTCTTTCACCCTGAAGAACGTGAACTTCAACAGATGTCTGATTATCAGCAGCAGTTGAGAAAATCTGGCTCTTCTTTGTTGGGATTGTTGTATTTCTTTCAATAATCCTTGTGCTTACGCCACCCATTGTTTCAATACCGAGTGAAAGTGGAGTAACGTCAAGGAGAAGAAGTCCTTCAACTTCACCACCGAGAACACCACCCTGAATTGCAGCACCAACTGCAACACACTCGTCTGGGTTAATGCCCTTGAATGGTTCTTTACCTGTATATTTCTTAACGGCTTCCTGAACTGCAGGGATTCTTGATGAACCACCAACCATAAGGATTTTGTTAAGCTGTGATGGCTGAAGACCTGAGTCTGAAAGTGCCTGACGAACAGGTCCCATTGTTGCTTCA
>JAFYSE010000065.1 GCA_017546665.1 Clostridia bacterium
GAAAGAAGGTAAATAAAATGGAATATTCAGAAAAAGTAATGGAACATTTTGTGAATCCACATAATGTTGGTAAATTAGAAGATGCAGACGGAATTGGAGAAGTTGGTAACGCAAAATGTGGAGATATTATGAAAATGTATCTCAAAATCAATGATGGCATTATCACAGATGTTAAGTTCAATACTTATGGTTGTGCATCTGCAATCGCAACAAGCTCAATCGCAACTGATATGATTAAGGGTCAGCCTTTAAGTGAGGCACTCAAACTTACAAATAAGGCAGTTGTTGAGGCTCTTGACGGACTTCCTGCAGTTAAAATTCACTGCTCAGTTCTTGCAGAACAGGCAATCAAAGCAGCTGTTAAGGACTACTACGACAAAAACGGAATTGAGTATAACGCAGACGATTTTAAGTTTGACGAAGACCACCATCATTAAAATGTAGGGGTCGGCGTCCTCAATGCCCCGTTAAAATGCTTATGAAAAGGAGCATTCAAAATGACAGTAAAAGAAATGCAGGATAAAATCCTGAAATTAAAAAAAGAAAAAGACATTTGTATTCTTGCTCACAGTTATGTTGCTCGTGAGATTATTGAAGTTGCAGATTTTACAGGTGACAGTTTTCAGTTAAGCGTGTTAGCAGAAAAAACTGATGCCAAAACTGTAATTATGTGTGGCGTACGCTTTATGGCAGAAACTGTTAAAATTCTCTCACCTGAAAAAACAGTTTATATCACAAGCCCTGTTGCAGGTTGTCCTATGGCAGAGCAAATGAGCAAGGAATATATTGAAGAAGTAAAGAAGGAAAACCCTGATTACACGGTGGTTGCATATATCAATACAACTGCCGAGCTTAAAACGGTTTGTGATGTTTGTGTAACATCTGCGTCAGCAGTTAATGTTGTAAGCAAACTCGAGAGTGATAAAATCCTCTTTATCCCTGATTGTAACTTAGGTGATTTCGTTGCAAAACAACTCCCTGAAAAGACATTTAAGTTTGTAAATGGTGGTTGTCCGATTCACGGACAGATGACTGCAGAGGATGTTAAAAAAGCAAGGGAATATTATCCTGATTCACTTCTTCTTGTACACCCTGAGTGCAAACCTGAGGTTGTAGCACTTGCAGATTATGTTGGCTCAACAACGGGTATTATGAAATTTGCAAAGGAAAGTGACCACAAAAACTTCATTATTGGTACAGAAATTAGTATTGCAGAGTCTTTGCAGTATGAGTGTCCTGATAAGAATTTCTATGCACTTTCTCCAAAACTCATTTGCCCTGATATGAAGGCTACAACACTTGTTGACCTTTATAACACAATGCTCGGCAAGGGTGGGGAAGAAATCACTTTAGATGATGAAACAATCGTAAAAGCCAAAAAGTGCATTGATAAAATGCTTGAACTTGGGTGATTAAAAAATGAAAGCAGTAATTGCTATGAGTGGCGGAGTGGATAGCTCCGTCGCTGCTTTACTTATGAAAAAAGAAGGCTACTCCTGTGTTGGTGCTACAATGCAACTGTATATCGAAGGGGATTGCAGTGATGCAAAAGCAGTTGCCGACAAATTAGGTATGCCTTTTTATATTTTCCCACTCAAAGAAGAATTTAAAAAACTCGTTATTGATAAATTTATTGAATTTTATGAGCAGGGTAAAACTCCTAACCCTTGTGTTGAGTGTAATCGTACATTGAAATTCGGTGCTATGATGGATAAAATGCACGAGTTGGAAGCCGATTTTGTTGTTACGGGTCACTACGCAAGAGTAGTCTTCGAAAATGGCGAATACAAACTGAAAAAAGCAGTTGATGAGTCAAAAGACCAGAGTTATTTTCTTTATATGCTTACCCAAGAGCAATTAAAACACATCAAATTTCCATTGGGTGAATACACGAAACCTGAAATTCGACAGATTGCAGAAGAAAATGACCTTATAACTGCTCGAAAAAAGGATAGTCAGGATATTTGCTTTGTGCCTGATGGAGATTATGTAGGCTTCATTAAAGGCTATAACGGAAAGACTTACTCAAAAGGTCAGTTTATGCACAAAACAGGCTTTTCATTTGGTGAGCATAAGGGCATTGTAAATTACACAATCGGTCAGAGAAAAGGTCTTGGAATTGCATACAAAACTCCACTTTATGTGCTTAATATTGACCCCGAAACTAATAATGTTATTTTGGGCGATAATGAAGATTTGTTTACAGATACAGTGGTTGCTAAAAATGTAAATATAATCAGCGGAAAAACGCTGACAGAGCCAATCCGTGTGCTTGCAAGGGTGCGATACAGACACAAGGAACAACCTGCAACTGCGTGGCAGGATGAAAATGGAAATCTTCACGTGAAATTTGATGAACCACAACGTGCAATCACAAAAGGACAATCCCTTGTAATCTTTGATGGGGATGAGGTACTCGGTGGCGGAGAAATATTATAATTGCAAAATGTTAGGGACGAGTATTCGTCCCTTTTTCTTTACCGAATACATTCGCAAAAATACCGAATACCTTTAACCTGTTGCAAACAAAAAAACCGAATGATAACATACACTTGCAAGGAGGAATTTCATGAAACTCAGAATTGTAATTGACCCAAATCGTGACGAAGAAATAATTATATACGCACACGAAAAAACATCGTTAGTGTGTGAAATTGAAAAGCTTGTCAATAATAACTCATTTGACTTAATAGGCTATACGGAGAAAGAAACAGTAAAACTCACTTTAAATGAGATTTGTTGTTTTATCACAGAAGACAATAAGGTTTATGCACTTACTGAAAAAGATAAATACAGGCTTAAATCAAGACTTTATCAAGTTGAAAAAAATCTTAATGAGAATTTTGTGAAAATCAACCAGTCTTGTATAGCGAATATTAAGAGAATTGACAAATTCAAAGCAAGTGTTGGTGGTTCATTGACTGTGATTTTCAAAAATGGATATGTTGATTTCGTGTCACGGAGAAATCTTAAGAATGTAAAAGAAAGGTTAGGTTTGTAATATGAATAAATATGTAAAAGAATTTTTACACCGTGGGCTTATGTTTGGTGGATTTGGTCCAATAATTTTAGGAATTATATATTTTATAATCTCCAAAAAACTTGATGGTTTTATATTGAGTGGTACAGAAATTTTATTAGGGATAATTTCAACTTATATTCTGGCATTTGTTCACGCTGGGGCATCAGTTTTTAATCAGATTGAGCATTGGAGTATAGCAAAATCTCTTCTTTGTCATCTGTCAACACTCTATGTTGCTTATTCACTTTGCTATGTGGTAAATACTTGGATTCCATTTGAACCCAAAATGTTACTGATTTTTACAGCAGTCTTCATGGCGATATATTTTGTAATATGGGGAATTGTTTACATTACAATAAAAATAACAAGCAAAAAAATTAACGAAAAGCTTAAATAATTTTTATAAGGGACGAATATTCGTCCCTTTTTCTATAATCATTTGATTTTAAATCAGTTCAAAAATCTTTTCTGAAATTTCCTTAAAAACCGGTGCACAGTCATTAGCACCCGAGATACCGTCTTCTTTGAATATGGAAACAACATAGGTCCTTTCCTTTGCCGAAAAGTATCCACAAAACCAAGTATGATTAATTTCCCTGCCATTTTCATACCATCCACTTTGTGCCGTTGCCGTTTTTCCGTGATTTGAAATCAGGGTGGAAAAAGCCTTGTTTCCGTTACCGTTGGTGACAACACTTTCTAAAAAGGAGTCAATTTTTTCTATGGTGGAATTGCTGATAATTCTGTATTTTTCAGGCAAATTTACCTTTTGAACAGCACTTCCGTTTTTATCAATAATTGCTTTCATAAGGGTTGGAGGACGGTAATATCCGCCATTTGCAAAGCAGGAATAAGCAACTGCCATTTGTAAGGGACTTGCAAGTAATTCACCCTGACCGAAAGACAGATTTGCAAGGGCTTGAGGAGAGTTTATGCTATCAAAATTGGGAAGATTTCCTGTATCTAAATAAAAATTATCTGCAAGCTCAATCTCTTTCCCAAGACCGAAATCCGATGAAAGTGAGATAAGCTTTTCACTACCAATTTGTTGTCCAAGAGCAATAAAATATGTGTTACAGGATTTCTCTGTAGCAGTTTTCATATTCACTTCACCGTGGGCTGTGTGGTTGCTGCAATTAAAATTTGTGTTTCCGATTTTAATTGTTCCCGTACAGTTGTAAGTCAGGTCAACATTGTTTTCAAGAGCAACGGATGCCACAAGTGGTTTAAAAACAGAACCGACAGTGTAGGGAGTAACCGCACGGTTTATAAAAGGTTGATTATCGTCGTTGATACTCGCTTCAAGTTGTAGTGGATTAAATACAGGGCTTGAACACATAGCCAAAATTTCATTGGTGTTGCTGTCAAGAATCACAACTGCACCCTTATCTATATTGTTATTTTCAAGTGCTTTTTCTGCAATCTCCTGAATTTTCAAATCTATGGTTAACTGAATTCCGTTTTTAGAAAGATAGTTGTCACTTTTTATTGTAATTCCTTCACCTAAAAGCACATTTCCAAGGGCGTCAACACTCCACAGGGCATTTAACTGACCACTTTGATTACTTAAAAGTGAGTTGTATGCCTTTTCAAGCCCCATAACTCCAACACCATTTTCATCAAGGTGACCTATAAGATGCACACAGGGCTGATTTTCCCCATAACGGTTAGTAAGCGAAAATGATTTTATATCATTTTTGTTAAAGGTAACCGGAGTTTTAAATATACCGATTTTGCCACTCTGCAAGGTTTCATAAAGTGCATTTTTCTCACTTTCGGGGGCATAGGTGTTAATGAACTTCAAAGCATTTGTTGTAGGCAAACAAACTGCAAAATTTTCACTTTCATAATTCACTATATTTTCCATATTTCTGTCATAAATCATACCCCTTGAGGATGAAAGAAGGTAAGTTTTTGTGCTTTGTGCTTTTGTGACAGGGGATGAGCCTATGTCTGCAATAATAATTCCAAGGTTTACAATGAGAAGACCGAAGACAACAGAGAGACCAAAAAATGCAAGGGACACTCGTTTGAACATAAAAAATCACCCGTGTAGAGTTTTGACACGGGTGACTGATTTTATAAGTGTTTATGCTTTCTTTTTAAATTTCTCTGCTAAATCAAATTCAGCAAATTTTGTGTTGGCAGTTTTCTTCATAATTGCATTCATAATTACAAAGCCCATAATACCTGCGAAAGTACCAACAACAACACCGCCAAGAACGTCTGTTACGTAGTGAACCATAAGGTAAATTCTTGAAAGACCAACAAGGACTGACATAACAGGGAATGCCCAACTGTATTTCTTGTTAAGAACAAGGAAAGCAGCAATTCCTAATTCAAATGCAGCAGTTGTGTGTCCTGATGGGAATGACTTGTCACTTTCTACGTGGGCACCTGCAAATTCATACCAGCTCATAAAGAGTGGGTTATCTGCATAGTAAACATAAGGTCTTGGTCTTGCGAAAAGTGGTTTCATTACAAGGTTTGTAATAAGTGTTCCCACTAAAACAGCAAAGAGAATTGCCATACCGAATTTGCGTGTCTTTTTGAAAGGAATCAAAAGAGCACCAATAACTGCCATAGGTGTAACAAATTCAGAGCCACCGAAGAAGGTGATGAAATTAGCAACGAAATTCATTGCTGCACTTTGAATCTGTTCACCAAAGAATGTGAATACGCTCATATCAAATGAGTCAAAAATTGAAAAATCCATATCCAATCTCCTTTATGTAATTTTTATGCAACTATTTTACACCTGTTGCGAGTCTTTTTCAAGACTTATTTCTCTAATAAGACAGACAAACCCCAAATTACTGATTCATTTACATATTGAAATACAGAGTATATTCTGTTACAATATTATAAAATAAATCTCAAAGGAAAATTTGTTATGAAGACTTATAATCTCAATGGACAATGGAATATGACTCGTGTTTCCACAGGGAACAAATACGACGTTAATGTGCCATCTGATAACTACACGCAATTACTTGAGTTAGGTGTAATTCCTGACCCATATTATAAAGATAATGAAAAGTCAGTTGAATGGGTTGGTCGTGAAGACTGGACTTATGAAAGAGTGTTTACTCTTGCAGAAGATGACCTTGCAAACAGAAAGGTTTTACTTGTATGTAAAGCCCTTGATACTCTTTGCGATGTGTATGTGAATGATACTCTTGTTGGCAAGGGTGAAAATGCTCATTTCAAATATGAATTTGACATTAAGGATGTGGCAAAAATAGGGGAGAATACTCTCAAAATCACATTCTTTGCACCTACAACCTATGCAGAAAAAAGACAGGAAGAAAAGCCAATTCCAAAGAATTGTAACGGTACTGATGGTGCTGCATATATGCGTAAGCCACATTGTCATTTCGGTTGGGACTGGGGTCCACATCTTCCACTTTCAGGTATTACTGATGATATTTCTGTTGAATGCTTTGATAATCGTCTTACGGATGTTGAAATCAAGCAGATTCATGACAATGGTAAAGTAACAGTTAAAATTAACCCTGTTGTTGACGGCGAGGGCGATGTAACTGCTAAAATCGTATGTCCTGATGGCACAGAATATGTAATTGAAAACAATGAAATTGTAATTGAAAAACCTGAACTTTGGTGGATAAAGGAATTAAATCCTGTTGAAAAACAACCACTTTACACAGTAGTTGCAACTCTTGGTGATTCTGTTCTAACAAAGAAAATCGGTCTTCGTACAATCCGTCTTGACCGTTCAAAAGACCAATATGGTTCAAATTTCTGCTTCTATCTTAACGGTGTACCTATTTTCGGTAAGGGTGCTGACTGGATTTTACCCGATTCACTTATGGGCAGAGTTACAAACGAAACCTATGATTACTACATAGATTCAGCACTTAGTGCAAACTTCAATATGCTTCGTATGTGGGGTGGCGCTTACTATACACCTGACTATTTCCTTGAACAATGCGACGAAAAAGGTCTTCTTATCTGGCAGGACTTTATGTTTGCTTGTCTTATGTACCCATTCTATGAAGAAGATTTTCTCCAAAATGTATTAAAGGAAATCAAATATCAGATTATGCGTACAAAATCTCATCCATCCCTTTGCTTGTGGTGTGGCAATAATGAGGTTGAAACAATGTTTGCATATATGCCTGAAACAATGAAGATTGTTCAGTGGTATAAGAAGTTCTTCTACGAAATTCTTAAAGATGTAGTTACTGAACTTGACCCTGACACTCCATATATCCCAACATCTCCAATCGGTGAAAGCTTCCGTAAGGGTGTAACAGGTGATGACCACGGTGATACTCACATGTGGACAGTATGGCATGGTCAGAAACCACTTAATTATTATAGAACAAGACCTACTCGTTTTTGTAGTGAATTTGGTCTTGAATCATTACCATCAATGGATGCTGTCCGTCAGTTTGCAGAAGAAAGTGACTACTATATCACAAGTGATATTTTCAATTCACATCAGAAATGCAAAAACGGTAACAGAAAAATGCTCTATTATCTCCTTGAAAAGTTCTATGAGCCCCAAAAGTTCGAAGATTTAATCTATATGACAAATCTTATTCAGAAAGAATGTATTCAGGACGCAACTGAGCATTGGCGTCGTCATCGTGAGCGTTGTAACGGTTCTCTTTTCTGGCAGTATAACGACTGTTGGCAGGCTCCATCATGGTCAAGTGTGGACTATACAGGTAAGTGGAAAGCACTTCAATATGCTTCTCGTCATTTCTTTGAGCCTGTTTGTGTTTCCGTTGAAGAAACAAAGAAAGATTATAAAATCTATGCAATAAATGATTTAAGAGAAGACAAGAATGTGAAAATCATCATTAAACTGCTAACTCTTGATGGCAAAATTCTTTCTTCAAATGAATTAGCAAAAACTTTGAGTCCACTTTCAAGTGAGTGTGTATTTGGTGCAGATATCAAGGGTAATAAAAAGGAAATTTTCTTGTCAATTAAAATGTATGAAAATGATGAACTCATTTCAGAAAGAACAAAGATTTTCGTACCTGACCGTGATTTGAAACTCAAAGCCAATACAATCGAAAAATCAGTTTCTTATGAAAATGGTGAAATCATTGTTAAAATGAAGTCCCCTGTATTCTGCCGTAGCGTAATGGTTGATATTGAAAATTTCCGTGAGCCATTCTCTGATAACTACTTTGATTTGCTTCCAAATGAAGAAAAAATTGTAAAAGTCAAGGCAGACAAAATGTATGATGTTACAGTAAAATCTCTTGCAGATATTCCTGTAAAGGGCTCGAAACTTAAAACAGCAATTTTTAGAACAAAATTCTTTGTTGAGCCTGAAAATCTTGCTAACTGGTTCTACTATACAATGAACTGATTATTGACTAATTAACTAAAAACAAATATAATTAGTCTGTGATTAATTTCAGAAAGGTCGATATTAATGAAAAAAGTTATAGCACTTTTATTGGTGGCAGTAATGGTTTTCTCATTTGCTGCATGTAATAAGGATGAGCAGCTGGACGGTTTACCATCTCAGGCACCTATTGATAAGGAAGAACTTAAACAAGGATGGCAGGAAGGTGTTTTAACCTTTGCAAATGGCAAATCAGTTACCTTGCCTTGCACAATTGATGAAATAATTGCTGCTTCTGAACTCTCAGTCCCAAGCCTTGATAATATGAAAGGCGAAACTCTTAAAGCGGGTGCACAAAAATCATTAAACCTTGTTAATTCAGATACCTTAATCTCAATTAAATGTAAAAACACAACCAAAGAAGATATTAAGATTGAAGAAGCAACGGTTATTGGCTATACAATTAATCGTACAAAGGATGGCAATGCAAAGGTTAAGTTTGCTAATTCATTAACTGTTAATGCCGGTAGGGTTGATGTCGAAGACGTCCTTGGTGCTGATGACCAGGCAGAGGAAAAGGGCTTTAGCAAATATCAGGGTACAAATAGTAAAAAGAAAAAGGTTGAAATGAGAGTGACCTACGACTCAAACAACCTTGTAAATGCTGTTTCGTTTGAAATTAAATAAAAGAAAAGGACTATTCACTACGAATAGTCCTTATTATTTTACTCTCCTATGCAAAAATCATCCTCAACTGAGATTATTTTGACGTTTTTGATTTCTCCCACAGCACCATAAGAAACTTTAACCGGTGTGTAGTTTGGTGTATAGCCAAAATACACATCATTTTTTTGCTTTTCTTCAATTAAAACCGAAAGTTCCTTGCCGATTTGCAACTTCAAAAAGTCAGTTCTAATTTTATCGGCAACTGTTGAAAGTCCGCTAACTCTCTGTGCTTTTACACTTTTTTCAATCTGTCCATCCATTTTGTCTGCAACAGTACCACTTCTGCGAGAATAGGGGAAGATATGTATTTTTTCAAAACCAACTTTCTCTGCAAATGCCTTTGTGATTTCAAAATCCTCATCTGTTTCGTGAGGGAATCCCACCATAATATCCGTAGTAAGTGTGCAATCCTGAAACTCTTTTCTCAGTTTCTGACAAAGTGAGTAATATTCATCACTTGTGTAATGACGGTTCATCTTTTTAAGAATTTTGTCACATCCACTCTGTAATGAAATGTGGAATTGTGGACAAAGCTTCTGGCATTTAGCAAGTTTTTCAATAAGCTCGTCTGTGATATGGTCAGGTTCAAGTGAGCCTAAACGAATTCTCTCAACCTTTTCGTTTTCACCTACTGCAAAAACTGCATCCGCAAGGTTTAATTCACTACCCTTACCGTAAGCAGAAAGGTTAATTCCCACAAGTACAATTTCACGATACCCATTATCCGTAAGAGATTTAACCTCATTTTTAATATCTTCAATAGGTTTCCAACGGACTCTGCCACGAGCCTTTGGGATAATGCAATATGAACAAAATCTGTCGCAACCATCTTCAATTTTGAGAATTGCACGAGTTCTTTCTTCAAATCGGCTTATTCCCGATGAAATAAGTGCTTCACCCGATTGATGTTGTTCCATGTTTAATGTTCTGCAAGAACTTGCAAAAAAGTTATTTAGTGAAGAAACAAGAAATTTATTATTTTTATTTCCAAGAACAATGTCTGCTTCAATAAGTTTTTCTGCCATTTCAGGGAATGATTGTGGCATACATCCTGTAAGCACAACCGTGCTCAAAGGATATTTCTTTTTATAATGACGGACACATTGACGTGTTTTTCTGTCACTTTCACTTGTAACGGTGCAAGAATTTATGACGAAAATATCAGCAGTACTTTCGTCTTCCGTAATTTCATATCCGTTTTTAGTTAATTGTTCACGCATTTCTTGGGTTTCATATTGATTTACCTTACACCCAAGAGTGTGGAAAAATACCTTCATAATCTCACCTGAAATACATTGTAACATACTTTTCAATTTTTTCATATACTAATTTGTCCTGTTCATATATTTTTTTGGAGGGATAACAATGAGAAAGATAATTTGTATTTTGATGTGTGTAGTTCTATTACTACCAATGTGTTGTATCATTACTAATGCCAAGGCAGAAACAGTTGCAGGAAGCCTATCGGCAAAATCCGCAATATTAATGGAAATTTCAACAGGTAAGGTATTGATGGAGTCCAATCCCGATGAAAAACTTTCACCGGCATCAATAACAAAGGTTATGACAATTCTTTTAACCTTTGAGGCACTTGAATCGGGAAAAATTACCTTAGAGGATAAGGTAACTGCAAGTCGAAACGCATCGTCGAAGGGCGGCTCACAGATTTGGCTTAAGGAAGGGGAAGTGATGACTGTTCACGAGCTTTTAAAGGCAACAGTAATTGCAAGTGCTAATGACGCTTGCACTGCACTTGGTGAACATATTTCAGGGGATGAAGCATCTTTCGTAGCCCTTATGAATAAACGGGCAAGTGAGCTTGGAATGACTAATACTTGCTTTGAAAACTGTTCAGGACTTGATGATACTGTTACAAACCATTATTCAACTGCAAGGGATGTGGCAATAATGAGTTGTGAGCTTATGAAACACGAAAAAGTTAAGGAATATACAACAATTTGGATGGACACTCTGCGTGATGGTAAGACTCAGCTTACAAACACTAACAGATTAATTCGTTTTTATGATGGTGCAACAGGCCTTAAAACAGGTACAACCTCAAAGGCGGGTTATTGTGTAACGGCAACTGCAGAGCGTGGTGGAATGGAACTTGTGGCGGTTGTACTTGGTAGTGATAACAGTACACAAAGATTTGAAGATGCAAAGCAAATGCTCAACTGGGGCTTTGCAAATTATGAAATCCACCAACCCCAAATTGATATGTCATTAATAACTGATGTAACGGTGCTTTATGGAAAAGAAAGCATATTGAAACCCGTAGTGGAACAACCACAGAAAATACTTGTTAAAAAAGGCGAAGGGGATAAAATAACACAAAGAGTGGATATGTGTGTGGATGTTCATGCACCTGTTGAAAAAAATCAGACTTTAGGCAAGGTGTATTTTGAAATTGACGGTAAAATTTTAGATGAATGTAGTATTTTAACGGATAAGAATTATGAACGTCGTGATGTGTGGTTTGTATTTTCACTTTTGTGGTCCAGTTTTGCAAAAAAATAATAAAATTCTATTGAAAAATATATAGTTTTAGGGTAAAATATTAAAAACACTATATCAAAAAGCGAGGACTAATCAAAAATGGCGTTGAAACTTAACGACAAATATGTTAAGAATTTCATTACTGATGACGAATTAAATGCTATGGCTTCTGCTGTGGAAGATGCTCATCAGAAAATTGAAGATAAAAGTGGCGAAGGTGCCGACTTTTTAGGTTGGGTTGACCTTCCTGTAAATTACGATAAAGAAGAGTTTGATAGAATCAAGAAAGCAGCAGATAAAATCAAGAACGATTCCAAAGCACTTGTTGTGATTGGTATCGGTGGTTCATATCTTGGTGCTCGTGCTGCTATTGAATTCTGTACTTCACAAAATTACAACCTTGTGTCAAAGGACACTCCAAATATCTATTTTAGCGGTAACTCAATCAGTGGTAACTCACTTTCAGAGCTTGTTGACCTTGTTAAGGATGTTGATTTCTCAATCAATGTTATTTCAAAGTCAGGCACAACAACTGAACCTGCTATTGCTTTCCGCATTTTCCGTGACCTTCTTATTAAGAAGTATGGTGAAGAGGAAGCAGCAAAGAGAATTTATGTTACAACTGATAAAGCAAAGGGAACACTTAAAGAGTTCTCTGACAAAGCAGGTTACGAAACTTTCGTAGTGCCTGATGATGTTGGTGGCAGATATTCAGTTCTTACTGCAGTTGGTCTTCTTCCAATCGCAGTTGCAGGAATTGATATTGATAAGATGATGCAGGGTGCTCAGGATGCTCGCAAGGCTTATAGCGTTTGCGATATGAATAAGAATGATTGCTACAAATATGCTGCAATCCGTAACATCCTTCTCGGTAAGGGTAAAGCAGTTGAACTTATGGTTGCTTATGAGCCTGATTTCACAATGATGAACGAATGGTTCAAACAGCTTTTTGGTGAAAGCGAAGGCAAGGACGGTAAGGGTATTTTCCCTGCAAGTGTTGTTTGCTCAACTGACCTCCACTCAATGGGACAGTACATTCAGGATGGCGTAAGAATGCTTTTCGAAACATCTGTTATGTTCACAAAGCCAAAGAGAGAAGTTGTTATTGAGGAAGACGATGTTAATGCTGACGGTCTTAACTTCCTTGCAGGAAAGACAATGGACTTTGTTAACCGTAAGGCATATCAGGGTACATTACTCGCTCATGTTGATGGTGGCGTGCCAAACATCTGCATTGAAGTTCCTGAAATGAACGAATATGAATTCGGCTATCTCGTTTATTTCTTTGAAAAGGCTTGTGCAGTTTCAGGTTATGTTTTAGGTGTTAATCCATTCAATCAGCCAGGCGTTGAGAGTTATAAAAAGAATATGTTTGCTCTTCTCGGTAAACCTGGTTATGAAGCACAGCAAGCAGAACTTTTAGCAAGACTTGACTAAAATTATTAAAATAAAAAGGGAAATGACCATCTTTTAGGGGATGGATAATAAATATATAGGAGGAGATAATATGATTTCTCTTATTATCGGTAAAAAAGGAACAGGAAAAACAAAGGTACTCGTTGAGCATGTAAATGATGCAGTTCACGTGTCAAGCGGTAATGTTGTATGTGTTGAAAAAGAAACAAAGCTTACATACGATGTAAACTATCGTGCAAGACTCGTCGCTACTGACGTGTTCTCAATTTCAGGTTATGATGCATTCTATGGCTTCTTAAGCGGTATTTGTGCAGGTGACCACGATATTACTGATATTTTTGTTGATGCTACATACAGAATCGCTGAAGATACAGACAGAACAGGTGAAGCACTTGCTGCTTTCCTTAAGAAGGTAGATGCACTTTCAAATATTTCTGATACAAAGTTTACTTTCACAATTTCATCAGAAGCTGAAGACCTTCCAGCAGAAATGTTTGAATATTGCGAAAAAATCAACTAATTGTTGCTTTTAAACCATTGGGCGGGGTTTTGACCCCGCCGATTTTATGTAAATTTGTATAAAAATATTTGTAATTTTTTGTTGACAAAAACGAAATATAAATATATAATATTTAACGCATGTAATGAGGAATGTTTTATGAATATTCAACTTGAACAGATTTTTAATCTTGAAGGCTCAAAAAAGGAATTCGATTTCTGCTTTGAACCAGAATACTCTCTTTCTGACGATATTTCACTTGACACACCGGGAATTGCGGTTAGTGGTAAAATCGAGAATAGAACGGGCATTGTGTCGTTGTCGGGAAGTGCAAAGTTTTCAGCAACCGTGGTTTGCAGTCGATGTGCCGAAGGCTTCAAGAAAGATTTTCAGGTGGATTTCGAGCATTTACTTGCTAACAAACTCATGAACGAAGATAACGACGACTATATTGTTGTTGAAAATTCGGTGCTGGATTTAGCTTCACTTGTTTGTGAAGATATAATCTTTTCATTACCATTGAGATTTTTGTGTGATGAAGAGTGTAAGGGACTTTGTTCCAAATGTGGTAAAAATCTTAATGACGGTCCTTGTGATTGCAAAAAAGATGTTGACCCACGAATGGCAGCTTTATTACAGTTGCTTGAAGATTAGTTAATTA
>JAFYSE010000010.1 GCA_017546665.1 Clostridia bacterium
AAAGGGATTCGAACCCCCGACCCTCTGCTTAGAAGGCAGATGCTCTATCCAACTGAGCTATCAGCGCTGGAGCGGGTGATGGGAATCGAACCCACACGACCAGCTTGGAAGGCTGGGATTCTACCATTGAACTACACCCGCGTTTCAAATGCTTGATTATTTTAGCACAATGAACTCTCTTTGTCAAGAACTTTTTCTGCTTTATTTGAAATATTTTAAAAGTGAAAAATATAATAAAAATCTCATTTACAGTCCGTTATTTTACCCATTCAAAGGTTTACAAAAAATATATAAAATGATAAAATATATTTATTAAAATTGAGGTGATTATTATGGATAAAAACAGAGTTGCAAAAACACCACCTATGGGTTGGAACAGTTGGGATTGTTATGGTGCAGCTGTAAACGAAGAACAACTTATGGGTAATGCAGAATATATGGCAAAACACCTTAAAGATTATGGTTGGCAGTATGTTGTATGCGACATTCAATGGTATGAACCAAAAGCAAAAGACAACGACTATAATAATTTTACAGAACTTTGTATGGACGAGTATTCCCGTCTTATTCCGGCAGAAAATCGTTTTCCATCATCAGCAAATGGTGTTGGATTTAAAGTAATTGCCGATAAAATTCACGCTATGGGACTTAAATTCGGCATACATATTATGCGTGGTATTCCTCGTCAGGCAGTCCACCAAAACACACCAATTTTAGGCACTGATAAAACTGCTCGTCAGGTTGTTCACCATTTCTCTGTTTGTCCTTGGAATACGGATATGTATGGTATGTACACCTGCGAGGGGGCACAGGCTTATTACGACAGTATTTTCCAGATGTATGCAGAATGGGGAATTGACTTTGTTAAGGTTGATGACATTTGTGTCACAGAATTCCGTAAATGGGACAATCCATATTCGGCTCGTGAAGAAGTTGAAATGATTAGAAAAGCAATCGATAAAACAGGTCGTGATATAGTGTTAAGCCTTTCTCCCGGACCTGCGGAAATTTCCGTTGCGGACCACCTTTGCAAATATGCAAATATGTGGAGACTTACGGGAGACTTTTGGGACCAATGGGACAAGCTTTATGAGATGTTTGATAAGTGTGAAAAATGGGCATCTTACGTGAGTGAGGGCTGTTGGCCTGACTGTGATATGTTGCCACTTGGTAACCTTTCAAGAAACGGTACTTGCCACGGACCACAGGACAGATATACTCAGTTTACAAAGGATGAGCAAATAACTCTTATGACACTTTGGTCAATTTTTCGTTCACCACTTATGTTTGGTGGGGAAATGCGAAATAATGACGATTGGACACTTTCCCTTATGACAAACGAGGAAGTAATTGATGTAAACCAGAATTCCCACGGTGGAAAACAACTTTTCCGTGATGAAGAAACAGTAATCTGGTCAGCAATTTCTTCTGACAATAAACCATTGATTGCAGTTTTTAATGTGAGCGATACTGAAAAAGAAATCACAGTTGATTTATCAAAATATCACTTGGCAGGGGAATATACTCTCCGTGACTTGTGGGCAAAAGAAGATATTTGCCAAATCAAAGACAAAATTACTTGCACAGTAAATTCTCACGGTGCAAAACTATTTAAATTAAAATAAAAGGGGCAAAAACTATGCTCAACATTATTACAGGACGAACAGGTAGTGGCAAAACACGACTCATCCGTTCAATGGCAACTGAAATTGCTGAAAAACAATCAGGAAAAGCCATAATCATTGTTCCCGAACAGTTTTCTTTTGAAACTGAAAGGGGAATGTTAGAACTTTTAGGCAACAAAAAAATTAATAATGTTGAAATTCTGAGCTTTTCGCGAATTGCTGAAAGGCTTTTGTCCCAATACGGAAAAATAGAAAAGAAGATTGCAGATGATGGTGTCCGTGCAGTGCTTATGAGCCGTGCCATTGAAACTTTGGAAGAAAATCTTATGGTTTTCAATCGCTATAAAAGATTTCCGCAACTACTCCAAGAAATTTTAAGTTTTCATAAAGAAATGAAAAAATGTGGAGTTACAAATGAAAATCTTGATGTGTTTTCAAGCAAGGTTAAAAAGGCTTCTTTTGCGTCTAAATTATCCGAGCTTTCCTTGATTTTCACTTGCTACGATGCTCTTTTGTCACAGAGTTTTACAGATAGCAACACTCATCTTGATTTGCTTTACGATTTACTTTGGGAAGTTGACTATTTTAAGGGCAAAACAGTATTTTTAGATGCATTTTCAGGCTTTTCAGGTCAGGAATATAAAATCATCGAACAGATTTTGCGTCAAGCAGATGATGTGTTTGTCACATTCTGCTGCGATACAACTAAAAACAATGGCAGATATGAACTTTTCTACAATGCCAATGTTGAGATTAAAAAACTCAAAGGGATAGCTAATAAAATAAGTGTGAAAATCGCACCTGAAAAGGTGTTATACTCCAAAAAAGAGTTCAAAAAAGATGAACTGAATTTTCTCGAAGAGAATATTTTCTCATCAAATAGCAATATTTACGAAGAAGATGCAAGTGCTATTACAATCATTCCTTGCAGAACTAAAACAGAGGAATGTCAGGTTGTGGCATCTGAGATTAAAAAGCTTGTAAGAAAAGAAAATCTTCGTTATCGCGAGATTGCAGTAATCGTAAGAAATGAAGAGGATTACAGAAAAGATTTGGCATCTGCATTTAGAAAATACGATATTGACTGTTTCCACGATAACCGTCAACCCATTGACACTCAACCACTTGTGGTTTTTGTAAGATGCCTTCTTGATATTCTTGTAAAAGGCTTTGAAACTGAAACAGTTTTGCGATTTTTAAAGACTCAACTCTATGGATTTACGGTTGAAGAAATAGCCCTGTTGGAAGATTATTGCCTTATGTGGAAAGTCCGTCCGTCAATGTGGAAAAATGAGTGGACAGAAAATCCAAAAGGCTTTGGTGAAGATTTTGACGAAATATCAAGGGAAACACTTGATAATATCAATAAACTTCGTGAAAGAATTGTAGGACCGATTCTTTCATTGAAAAACAAAATTAAAAATACCGATGGTGAAACAGTATCGAGAGAGCTTTTCGCCTTTTTACGTAATGCCCGAATTGATGAAAATTTAAAGGGCTTCACAATATTTTTAAATGACAATGGTGAAACGGATTTAGCACTTGAGCAGGGCAGAATTTGGAAAATGCTTACAGAAATTTTTGACGGACTTTATTTTGCCCTTGGAAAATCAACTATTTCAATAGAACGTTATTCCGAATTGTTTACAATTCTCGTTGCATCAAAGGATATGGGCGTAATTCCAAATGGTATTGATGAGGTTATTGTAGGCTCAGCTGACAGAATCCGTGCGTCTGCACCAAAAGCTGTGTTCTTAATGGGTGTGAATACAGGCATTTTCCCGGGAGAAAGCTCATCTGGTGTGCTTTTTAATGATATTGAAAGATGCGAACTTATTAAGAATGGTTTGCCAATAATCAGTAACCTTGAATATAACTCTGTTAGCGAGAATTTTATTGCTTATCATTCAGCAACTCTCGCAACGGATAAGATTTATTTTACATATCCCGCTTTGGGTAGTGATTCATCATCACTCACACCGTCAGAAATGGTGAGTGGTATTATTAAGATGTTCCCCAAATGTAATATAAGAACAGAAAATTCTAAATTTGAAAGAGTAGAAAGCCGAAATTCTGCATTTTCAGTAATGGCAGGGGAAAGTGTTAATGGCTCTGTTTTAGGTGAAACCTTAAAGCAATATTTCAATGAAAATAATGGTGAAAACGAACTTTCAAAGTTAGAAAAAGCAGATAAGAGAGATTTTTGTATTGCAGACAGTAATCTTGCAACTGAATTTTTTGGCAAGAATATGTATATTTCTGCATCTCGCGTTGAAAAATTCTATAAATGTTCTTTCAGTTATTTCTGCGAATACGGACTTAAAGCACAGCCACGAAAAGAAGCAGAGGTGGATGCCGCTCTTTCAGGCACACTTATTCACTATGTTTTGGAGGTTTTCTTGTCCGAAAATCCAAAGAGTGAGTTGAATACATTAAAGGAAAATGACATAAAAGTTGAAATTGACAGAATCATAGACCAATACATTGTAGAGAATATGGGTGGTTATGAGAATAAAGCACCGTCATTTATGCGAACAGTAAAGCTCCTTAAAGAAACATCTGTTAAAGTTGTAAAACAGCTTGTTGCAGAGTTTGCACAATGCAAATTTACCCCTGCAGATTTTGAGCTTAAAATCAATGTTGACGGTCAAATTGCACCATACGAAATTGACCTTCCCAATGGTGGATTTGTGAAAATTGTAGGTAGTGTTGACCGAGTTGATACATATGAAACAGAAAATAACACTTTTGTAAGAGTTATTGACTACAAAACGGGTGGTAAGGAATTTAAATTAGGTGAGGTTTTCTCAGGGCTCAATATGCAGATGCTAATTTACCTTTTTGCAATCTGGCAAAATGGGGGAGAGTATTATAAAAATGTAACTCCTGCAGGGATTCTCTATTTCCAAGCTAAAAACCCACGAGTAAAATCCGATAAAATTACAAGGGATTCCCACGAAAGCGACTCAAAAACTGCATCAATGCAGGAACTTAGAATGCACGGAATGGTGCTTAACAATATTGATGTTGTAACGGCTATGGAAAACAGTTGTGAGGGACTTTTTATTCCCGTTTCTCTTGATAAAAACGGTGCATTAAAAGGCAATGTTATTTCCTTGGATTCAATGAGTGCATTGAAGGACAGAGTAAATGGTTCTATAAGGAATATGGCAGAAGAATTGCAAAGCGGCTATATTTCTGCATTCCCCGTTGATGGTGGTTGCACTTGGTGTAATTATAAGGATGTGTGTAAGCGTGAGGAATCCGACCCTATAAAGGAATTAGATGTTCCTTCCTTTGACGACGCAATTTCTATATTAAGGAGTGACGAAGATGGCAAGACAATGGACTGATTCACAAAAACAGGCAATCGAATCAAGAAATGGTACTGTCCTTGTTTCTGCTGCTGCGGGTTCAGGTAAAACTGCCGTCTTGGTTGAAAGGGTAATAGGAAGAATAACAGATTCCAAGAATCCCGTTGATATTGAAAAATTGCTTGTTGTAACATTTACAAAGGCAGCTGCTGCTGAAATGAAGGAACGAATTTCCGTTCGTCTTTCTGAAATGATTGCACAAGAGCCAAATAATGCATATCTCAAACGACAGAAAATGTATCTTCCTAATGCACAGATTTCCACAATGGACAGCTTTTGTGGAAGACTTGTTAAGGATAATTTTGAAAAAGCAGAGATTTCACCTGACTTTACAATGATGTCCGATATTGAACACGACATTTTAAAACGAGAAACGGTAAGTGAAGTTTTGGAAGAAATTTACACCTTACCTGAAAACGAAACAAGGGAATTTCTTGACCTTTTCACAAATGGCAGAAATGACGAAAATCTTATAAACTCAATTTTTGCTCTTTATGACTTCGCTATGGCGTCACAGAATCCTTTACAATGGGTTGAAAATGCTTTTTCCGACTATTTTGAGAATTTATCCGTACACGAAACAAAATGGGGCAAATTCAGTTTGAAACGCCTTTCAGAAGTGCTTGAATTCATTAAGGTTAAGGCAAATGACATTATAGATGATGCCCCAGAAAGCAGTAATCTTTTAGGTGCAGTTACAAATGATTTGACACCAGTAATCGGGTCAGTAGATTTGATTCTTGATATGATTTACAATAATCCCGAAAAATGGGATGATATCAAGTCAATGACCTCTCTTTTAAAATTTGGTACATTCCCAAGAGTGCCAAAGGAAGAGAAAGACTGTTACTATGAAGAATTAAAAGGCCGTCGTGATTCAATCAAGAAATATTTTACTCTTGCAGATTCTATTCTTGTTTGCAACGAAAAAGAGTATCAGGAAGATATTAAATATTTTCGTCCTATAATGAATATTTTAAAAAGTTCAGTAGTTAAATTCATTGAACTTTTAAACAACAAAAAGCAAGAGAATAATTCATATTATTTCTCTGATATTCTTCACTTTGCATTGAAAATACTTGTAGTATTCAACGAAGACGGTACATACGAAAAAACTACCTTGGCGAATGAATTATCCGATAATTTTGCAGAGATTTTAATTGATGAATTTCAGGATACAAACGAGGCTCAAGATACCTTGTTTTCTGTTATTTCCAATGATAACGAGAACAAATTTATGGTTGGCGATGTTAAACAGAGTATCTATCGTTTCCGTCAGGCTATGCCTGAGATTTTTATGGGCTACAAGGATAATTTTGAGCCATACAAGGATAACAATTATCCTGCAACAATAAGCCTTGATAAGAATTTTAGAAGTCGAAAGGGTGTTGTTGAAGGCATAAATTTCTTCTTTGATTTTCTTATGACAAGAAGTACTTGTGGTATTGACTATAAGAATGGTGAAAGCCTTTGCTTTGGTGCAGATTATGAAGAGGCAGAGATAGCCGATGTTTCCGTACATATTGTTGAAACAGACAAAACAAGGGGCTCGGATTTAGTTGCAGAGGCTCGCCATATAGGAAATACTATAAAAGAACTTGTTTCATCAGGTGCTCTTGTAGGCAAAAAGGGAAAAGAACGACCAATAAAATATAGCGATATCTGTATTTTGATGAGAGCAGTTAAAGATAAAGCATCTGTGGTTGCAAGAGAACTTACCGAGATGGGAATTCCTGCTCATTTTAATAAGCAGGGTGGATTTTTTGAAGGTCGTGAAATTGTAACACTTCTTTCAATGTTAAAGGTTATTGACAATCCCGTTCAGGATGTTCCACTTGTCTCCGTAATGTTATCCCCGTTGTTTCCGTTTACAGAGGGCGATTTAGCAAAATATCGGTGTGAACAGAGGAAAGGCAGTTTTTATTCTGCATTAAAAGTGCAATATGATAAGGATAGCAAAGTTAAAGATTTCTTTGATTTGTTATCAGTCCTCCGTACACTGTCCGTCACGATGGATATTGGTAGCCTTATCCGTAGAATTCTTGAAATAACATCCTATGATAGCATTGTGGGTGCTATGGATAATGGTGAAAAGAGAGTTCTCAACATTGAACTTTTAGTAAATTATGCAGAGAGTTATGAAGCATCAGGTGGCTCAGGGCTTTCAGGCTTTATTAGTTTCCTTGATAAAATTCGTAAGAACAATAAGGATTTAGAAGGTGCTAACGAGATTTCCGAAAATGATGATGTTGTTCGTATAATGTCAATTCATAAGAGTAAGGGTCTTGAATTTCCGATTGTATTTGTAGCAAACTGTTCTTCTTCAATGAGTGTAAATGATTTTGCTAAGGTTAAAATCAACCGAAATTTAGGTGTGGGTACATCAAGATATTTTCCTGAACTCCATAAGGATTTTACAACTCTGCCAATTAACTCAATAAAGCTTTATGATGCTATGGAGGACTCGGCAGAGCTTATAAGAGTTTTGTATGTTGCTATGACTCGTGCCGAAGAGAAACTCTATCTTGTAGGGTCAATGAATAATTGTGAAAAGAAAATTACTGACCTTTATCAAAAGTGCTATGTTAATTTCACAGACCCTGCAATTCCACTTTCTGTGTGTAACAGCTTTATTCAATGGATTTTACTTGCTTTGATGTATCATCCATCAATGAAATGTGGTATGATGCTTAATCGTTGCATAAATCCACATAGCCCCCAAATTGATTTTGCGATTATTGAAAAGCCGGAAGCAATTGAGGCTGTGGAAAAAGAAACTATAACATATAATGTGGATAAGGATATGTTGGACGAAATAGGTGAAAGACTTTCATTTGAATATCCGTTTGCAGAGGTTTCTTCTGTTCCGATTAAATATGCTGCATCATCAATGGATAGGGAAGAAAATCTGAAATATTTGGCAACTGAAAACCCTGCATTTTCAGGTTCGGGTGAATTAACACCTGCACAGCGTGGAACATTACTTCACAGATTTATGGAAATTTGTGATTTAACACGCATTAGTGACGATTTACTCGGTGAGATAAGAAAAGCAGTTGAAAACAACATTTTCACAGAAAAAGAAGCAGATGCTTTGAATGTGTCTGCCCTTGAAAAATTTATTTCAAGTGACCTTTATGAAAGAATTATGGGGGCAGAAAAATATATCCGTGAACAAGAATTTTCAATGTCCATTCCAGTATCTTTTGTGAATAAAGCATTACCTGATGAAATGAAAGAAAATGTTATTGTTCAAGGTATCATTGACGGACTTATAATCAATGGCACAACAGGGGAAATAGTTGACTATAAAACTGACAGAGTAAAAGATGAGAAAGAGCTTTGTGAGAGATATAAAGGGCAGATGAGCATTTACAAAAAAGCTGCCCAAGAGTGTTTTGGTTTGCAAAATGTGACGGTAACTCTTTATTCCTTCCATCTTTCAAAAGAAATTTCTATAAAACTTTAAAAAAACTCTTGATTTTTAAATTGTGTTGTGATAAACTTATTAGGCTATGAAATAAGTACTTGAAAGAGGTGACAATTGTCATGAAACAGGGAATCCATCCTGAGTACAAAACTGTAACAGTTAAATGCGCTTGCGGTGCAACATTTGAAACTCGTTCAACTAAAGATGATTTGAAGGTTGATATCTGCTCAAATTGCCACCCATTCTTCACAGGTAAGCAGAAGCTTGTTGATACAGGCGGACGTGTTGACAGATTTAACAAACGTTACAATCTCTCTAAATAATTTTAGACGACATTACGGTGGTACAAATTTTTGTGCCACCTTTTGTTTTTATGGGGTAACCACCTCAAAAATCTTTATGACAATTTTCAACGGATATCTTTTGTCATAATAGGAGAGAACTTTGAAATGCAAAAAGAATACAGAACAGTCAAAGAATTTAATAGTGATGAATACATAGTAAAGCGTTCCCGATTTATCGGTTACGCTAAACCTGTTGTGTCCGTTGAAGAAGCAAATGCCTTTATAGCGGAAATAAAGGCAAAGCATTGGGATGCAACCCATAATGTGTCCGCCTATATTCTTCGTGAGGGTGGAGTAAAGCGATATTCTGACGATGGAGAGCCACAGGGTACAGCAGGTGTGCCTTGCCTTGATGTGCTTGAAAAAGAGAATCTAGTTGATGTTTGTGTTGTAGTAACCCGATATTTTGGTGGAATTTTGCTTGGTGGTGGCGGACTGGTCCGTGCTTATTCCCATAGTGCAAAAATCGGTGTTGAGAGTGCAAAAATCATTACTATGGCACATTGTCTTGATATGGCAGTTGAGTGTGATTATACCTTTTATGGCAAATTAAATGATTTTCTCTCACGAGAAGAAACAGTAATTCTTGACACTGAGTTTACTGACAATGTTAAAGTGATTTTCAGAATAAAAAGTGAGAATAAAGATAACATTAACGCAAAACTTACCGATTTAAGTAATGGAAAACTCTTTTCTACTATTATTTCTGAAAATTTTTGTGAATTTTAAAAAAAATTTGAAAAAAATAAAGGGTTTTTGGTTTTTTCTGCGTATATATAATTAGAAGGGTGTTTTTTAGCCCAAAAAGGAGGTATTTTTTATGACTGTAAGAGAAAAAATCGAGAATAACGAGAAATTGTTGTTGTCGAATAAAGCTTGTCTTAGTGTAAACTCAAAAGGCAGAGAAATAACAGAAGAAAAATGCTCCTTGAGAACGGATTTTCAACGAGATAGGGACAGAATTATCCATTCTAACTCCTTCCGTAGATTAAAGCATAAAACTCAGGTATTCTTGTCCCCTGAGGGTGACCATTACAGAACAAGACTTACTCATACTCTTGAGGTTTCACAGATTGCAAGAACTATTGCAAACGGACTTTCGCTTAATGGTGATTTAACCGAGGCTGTGGCCCTTGGTCACGATTTGGGACATACCCCCTTTGGGCATGCAGGGGAGAGAGCGTTAAATTCTGTTTTCCCCGGTGGCTTCAGACACTATGACCAGAGCTTGAGAGTTGTTGAAAAACTTGAAAAAAACGGCAAGGGACTTAACCTTACTTATGAAGTGCGTGATGGTATTGTCTGTCATACTCGTGGTAAAGAAGCAGATACCCTTGAAGGCAGAATAGTTAAACTTGCCGATAAAATTGCATATATAAACCACGATATTGATGATGCGGTTCGTGCGGGCGTTATGTGTGAAGAGGACATTCCGCTCCCAATCCGTAAAGCGCTTGGCTTTAAAAAATCTGCAAGAATCAATACAATGGTTTTAAATGTTGTTGAAAATAGCGTGGATGATATTGTATTTTCACCTGATGTTAATGAGCCTTTCCTTGAATTACATACATTTATGTTTGATAAGGTTTACACAAACCCTGTTTGTAAGGGTGAAGAAACAAAGGCCATTGATATTATCATTCGCCTTTATGAGTATTTTCTCAAGAATCCTGAAAGAATACCGAAGGCGTACCACTACATAATTGATGATGAAGGTGTAGAGAGAGCCGTCTGCGACTATATCGCAGGAATGAGTGATAGATACCTTCTTGCAGTATATAAAAATATTTTCATCCCCGATTCCTGGATGGATGTTGGAATTGAGGAGGGGTAGTATTGGCGTTATCAGATGATTTTTTACAAGAACTTCGTAACCGTGCCGACATTGAAAGTACTATTTCTTCCTATGTTAATTTGAAAAGGGCAGGACGAATAAGCAAGGGTCTTTGTCCGTTCCACGGAGAAAAAACTGCATCCTTTACCGTTTATCCCGATACTCAATCATATTACTGTTTCGGTTGTGGTAATGGCGGCGATGTAATTACATTTATTAAGAATATTGAAAATCTTGATTACATTGATGCTGTCAGGTTTTTAGCGGATAGAGTTGGCATTGATATGCCTGACGAAAATAACTACGACAGTACAATGAATAAGCGTCGTCTTCGTATGTTGGAGGCAAACCGTGAGGCAGCAAGATTTTTCCACAACTGTCTTAAAACAAATGATGGTACTGTGGGTTATAGATATTTTAAGGAAAGAGGTCTTTCCGACGATACAATCCGTAAATTCGGATTAGGCTTTGCACCCGATTCTTTTAATTCCCTTACAAATCATCTTATGGGCTTGGGATATACAAAGGATGAGTTGGTTTATGCAAACCTTGCAAGGCGTTCACAGAAGAATCCTAACAATATCTATGATAATTTCCGTAACCGTGTAATGTTCCCGATAATTGATGTTAAAGGGAATGTAATTGCCTTTGGTGGACGAGTTATGGATGATTCTAAACCAAAATACCTTAACACATCGGACACTTTGGTTTATAAAAAGAGTATGGGTGTGTTTGCCCTTAACCTTGCAAAGAAAAGTGGTAAGGACAGTTTAATCCTTTGTGAGGGTTATATGGATGTTATAGCACTTCATCAGGCAGGATTTACAAATGCTGTTGCAGGACTTGGCACAGCCCTCACAAGTGAACAAGCACATTTGCTTTCACGTTATGCATCAGAAATTTTAATTTCCTATGATGCAGACGAGGCGGGACAAAAGGCAGCAGCAAGAGCCTTGGGTATTTTCAAAAACACAACTGCAAAGATTAAGATTCTGCGACTTAGCGGTGGTAAGGACCCTGATGAAATCATTAAGAATTATGGTATTGAGAAAATGAAAGCCATAATCACAGGGGCAGCCAATGAAGTTGAATTTGCACTTTTGCGAGAGCATAGTAAATATGATTTGGCAAGTGATGACGGTAAGCGACAGTATCTTCAAGCAGCAATTAAGGTGCTCTCAAATGTTGGTGCTATTGAACTTGAAATTTACGCTTCCCGAATTGCTAACGAATTGTCCGTTGCAAAGGAAGTAATTATTTCCGAAGCAAAGCGTCAGGCTAAAAAGAATACGCTTGTTCAGCAGAAGAAAGAGTTTACTGAAATTCAACGTCAGGAAGATATTTTAGATAAGCTCAATCCCCAACGAAAGACTTTTTACAGGGCATCAAAAGCCGAAGAAATGCTTATAGCACTTATAATGGCAAACCCTGAATTTCTCAAAAGTGTTAATGAAAAGCTTTCATCCGATGACTTTGTAACAGACTTTAACAGAAGAATTTATAAAGCAGTTATAGACAGATTGAGTCAGGGTAAATCAGCCGAAATATCCTTCTTGTATGGTGAACTTACAGAGGAAGAAATTAGTGCAGTTGCAAAAATTCAGACAATCTCACACACTCTAAAAAACACAATGGCAGAGTGTATGGACTGCATAAATGTAATTTTAAATGAAAAAAATAAGAAAAGCCTTAAAGATGTAGATGTGGAAAACATCAGTGATGAGGATTTCTTAAAATTTTTTAAATAACTTTTTAAAAGTGAAGGAGAAAACAATGGAAAATATTGATAAGAAATCAGCTTTAAAATCCTTGGTCGAAAAAGGTAAAGCGGTAGGTAAGCTTACTACACAAGAAATTGATAACGCAATTCTTGAACTTGATATTGAGATGGACGAGCTTGATAAACTCTATGAGCTTATTGAGTCAAACAATATCGAACTTATTGACGACCTTGGTGATATGGCTCACGATGCAATCACTGATGAAACAGATATGGCAAAGAGTGACGACGGTGGGGAAGGCGATGCTAAAACTATCGTTATGGACGACCCTGTAAGAGTGTATCTTAAAGAAATCGGTCGTGTGCCACTTCTTACATCAGAAGAAGAAATTGAACTCGCTATCCGTATTGTTGAAGATGATAAGAAAGCAAAGCAAAGACTTGCTGAGGCAAACCTTCGTCTTGTTGTTAGTATTGCAAAAAGATATGTTGGTCGTGGAATGCAGTTCCTTGACCTTATTCAGGAAGGTAATTTAGGTCTTATTAAGGCTGTTGATAAGTTTGACTATACAAAGGGCTTTAAGTTCTCAACTTATGCTACATGGTGGATTAGACAGGCAATTACACGTGCTATTGCTGACCAGGCAAGAACAATCCGTATTCCTGTTCATATGGTTGAAACAATTAATAAGGTTAAAAAGACAAGCAGCCAGTTGCTTCATAAGAATGGCCACGACCCATCAGCAGAGGAGATTGCTGCAGAGCTTGATATGGCACCTGATAAGGTTCGTGAAATTCTTCGTCTTGCACAAGAGCCAGTTTCTCTTGAAACACCAATCGGCGAGGAAGAAGATAGCCATTTAGGTGACTTTATTCCTGATGATGAAGCACTTTCCCCAGCAGATGCTGCATCAATCTCACTTCTTAAGGAACAACTTGCAGAAGTACTTAAAACACTTACACCAAGAGAAGAAAAGGTTTTGTCCCTTCGTTTCGGTCTTGAAGACGGACATCCAAGAACACTTGAAGAAGTTGGTAAAGAATTTAATGTTACTCGTGAACGTATCCGTCAGATTGAAGCAAAGGCTTTAAGAAAACTTCGTCACCCAAGCAGAAGCAAGAAACTTCGCGACTTCCTTGATTAATATTTTAAATAAAAAAATCCCCGTACCAATTAGCCGAGTGTTCATAAGGACACTCGGCAGTTTTATTCGCCTTTCGACGAGTGATATTGCTTCGCAGTTTTATTGTGCTTTGCACAGTGATATTGTCCTTTGGACAGTTTTATGCGAATAAAATAAAACTGAAGCCGCAAGGCTTCAATAACACTTTTGATTTATCAAAAATATCACTGCAAATTTCAATTTGCAATATCACTTATACATGCCGAAGAAAACATTTGTAGCTTGGTGTAATCGTTTTTTTAAGTATATAACCCACTATGACACTTTCAAACCGAAAATGTCACTTTTTGTATAAAGAAATCGGGAGCACTTCATTACGAAGTATCTCCCGATAATTTTCATCTGTCCTTAGCAACCCCGCTCATTTGGTGTGGGGATTACTGTTTGTCTGTTATTCAAAAAGTTTAGAAACTCTTTCTTTGTATTCTTCTTCGGTGATTTGTTTGCTATCACGCATGAAGATGAGCATTCTAATGTCTTTAACTTTTTGTTTATCGTTCTTTCCAGCCTTTAATGCTTTTTCAGCCTTTAACTGTGCAGCATAAGCTTCTGCTTCTTCTTTTTCTTTAAGAGCCTTTGCTTCTGCTTCAGCCTCTGCCTGCTCTTTACGAGCCTTAGCTTCTTCATACATTTCTGCAATGTCTTCGAAGTGCTTGTAGTTTTCTTCCTGTTTTACAAGTTTTTCAGCATCAAGATATGGTTTTGCAGCACGTGCGAAGTAAGCGTGTTTATCCATTTCAATCTTTGATGCCTTTTTAGCTTCAGCCTTTTTAGCCTCATAAGCCTTGATGTCAGCCTTAATTGATTTAGCCTTCTGCTTGTCTTTTGCTTTCTTTGCATCTCTTAATTCGAGATAGAGAGCCTTGAGTTTTTCGTCACAAGCATCTTCAACCTCAAAGATTTTTTCAAGCTCTGCAAAGTCAGGCTTAACTAGTTCTTCGTTTGCGAAATACTTATTGAGCGCTTTGCAAGCAGATTTCTTGCCTCTTGCAACTTCAATAGCAAATTTGCGGATTTCTTTTTCTTCATTTGTGCCTTTTGGCATTGCCTTTGCAGTTGCAATTTCTGCATTAATTTCATCTATATCCATCAATTTAAGACCTTCAAGTCCTGCACTGTAAATGCCACGCTGAACATTGTACTGATACTTGAAAACGTCTGTTGAGAACTTGTCAAGTTCATCGCATACAAATTTAGAAATCTCAATTTCTTCATTGAATGCAAGATTTTCTTTATAAACCTTTTTAGCAACCTTACGTTCGATTTTATCTTTAATTGATTTATATGACTTATCAATAGCCTTAGGCTCCTGTGTAGCCATTTCTCTTGCATCACGGATAATGTCAATACCTTCAACAAGCTGAGCATCATTTGTAATGCCATTACCATAGTCTTCAAAGAGAGCACGAACTTTAAGAACACGGATAACTGACTTCTGTTTTCTTTCGTTAAAGTCATACCAGAAGAATGGGACAACGTTCATTGCAGCACCAACGGCAGCAATAATGATAAGAGCGTGAATAAGTGGAAGGAAAACATTTAAGTCATACAACGCTGAATATGGGTTTGCATAGTTGTTCTGACCTGCTTCTAACTGTTCTGCAAGAATCTGACCAACAGTTTTACCATCACCAAGAACGCGATTAAGAACTTCAGGGTCAGATGTAACTTTCTTAGCAATTTCAGCTGTAATACCACCCTTTTCATAGATAACAGGGAGAACAGCAGATGTACCAAGAGTAATAATTGTACCGATAGTAGCAACGGCTGAGAACATACCGTCAATTCTTTCACCAGTCTGATACTGCTGATAGTCACGAATGTCAGCTTGAATTGTTGGGTTAAGAATGTGAGCGAATGAACCCATCAAAGCGTTAAGGTAAAGACAACCCATAACAAGCCAGATTGTAAGGTTGTTGATTTCCTGTGTAAATGGAAGCATCATAAGAATGAATGCAACGTTCATAAGGTTTGTAACAACAAGAACTGCTTTTTTACCCCATTTTCTGATACAGAAAGGAGCAGCAATCATACCCCAGAGAGATGCATTACCGTAAAGGGTAACAACAAGACCATAAACGTTACCGTTACAAGCACCACCATAGTTATAAAGCCAGTTAAGAATGTTTGCGTATGCAGATTCAAGGAATCCAATCCAACCTGCAAGTGAGATAATCCAGAAATACTTGTTCTTTGCAACTGCGCGAAGAGCATCAGTAAATTTAATCTGAACAACGTGAGTTCTGGCCTGAACAATCTTTTCTTCAGTATATTTATAAACGATAATACAAAGAAGAATACCAAGAACACCAAGAATAGGGTAGAGGAATCTGTAAACACGAATATCTGTTGTATTTGTACCGAAAAGATTTCTTGCAATAATTGGTGTGAAAAGGTTTACAATAGTAGGAGCAAATGAATAAACAACGCTCTTGATTGAAGCAACGTCTGTTCTTTCTTGTGTGTTTGGTGAAAGAACGTGAATAAGATTTTCATATCCATCATAGAAGAAGTAATAGATGAAGTTCAATAGGATATTGAGAACAAGAATTATTGCACATTTTGCAACATAATCTTTTTCTCTGCCGAAAATCATACCATCGCCAACAAGAAGGCTTAACTTGTCATAAGGGAACCAGACAATCAGGTTACATATAATGGCAGTAGGAATAGCCATTGTAACTATGTATGGACGATATTTACCAGCCTTGTTTCTTGTGTTATCGATAATTGTTGCACGAAGTCCTGTGAAAGGAATGTTAATAAGAATAGCGATAACATAGAGTAAATACATATCAGTAGGACCAACACCAAGTGTTGAAGAGATAAGTGTATTACCCATAGATAAAAGACAAGCGTTACCTAAGGTGATAACCATGTAAGCACCGATACCACCGCCAGAATACGCAGCAATTTCTCGGTAAGGCATATATC
>JAFYSE010000011.1 GCA_017546665.1 Clostridia bacterium
CTGATGGTTGCGTAACACTTAAAACAAGTGAAGGCACAAGAGATATCAGAATCAAGCAGATTCATATGGAAGAAGACGCAGGTAAGCTTGTTCACAGCGGTAATTCATCATTTGTTGACTTTAACCGTACAAGTGTTCCACTTATCGAAATCGTTACACAGCCTGATTTCCGTAGTGCTGAAGAAGTTGTAACTTACCTTAACAAACTCAAATCAATGTTCCGTTCAAGTGGCATTTCTGAGTGTGAAGAGGGTGCTATGCGTTGCGACGTTAACATTTCTGTTCGTCCTGAAGGTAGCACAGAATTTGGTGTTCGTACTGAAATCAAGAATATGGCTTCGTTTGAGGCTATTGAAAGAGCAATCAAGTACGAATCACAGCGTCATATGGATGCTCTTGAATATGAAATCGAAGAACTTGTTCAGGAAACAAGACGATTTGATGATGCAAGTGGCAAAACATTTGCCATGAGAAATAAGGAAACAGAAGCAGACTATCGCTATTTCCCTGATGCAAACCTTATGCCTATTATTATTGACGATGCTTGGCTTGAAGAAATCAAGGCAAATAAGCCTGTCGCAGTTGACGAAAAGGCTGAAATGTACCGTGAAGCAGGAATTTCAGAAAAAGAAATTGACATGCTTATTTCTAACCATAAGATTGCAAAAATGCACGAGGATATCGTTGCTATGGGATGCAACTCAAAGGATGTTGCAGCATGGATTCTTACAGACTGTGCAGGTGTCCTCCGTAAGGATGGTAAAACTCTCAACGACCTTACAATGACAGCAGAAACATTGGCTACAATCATCAAAATGGTTGATAGTGGCAAGATTAACAGAAATGCAGGTAAGAAAGTTCTTATCGCAGTTGTTGAAGATAATGTTGACCCTGAAGAATTTGTTAAATCACAAGGACTTGACAAGAAGTTTGACTCATCTGCTATTGATAGCGTAATTGATAAAGTTATTGCTGAAAATCCAAAGGCAGTTGAAGATTTCAAGGGTGGTAAAACAAAGGCTTTACAGGCTCTCTTTGGTGCTTGTATGAAAGAACTTCGTGGTGCAGGTGACCCGTCTGTAATTAAAGAAATTCTTGAAAAGAAAATGAATAACTAAAAAAGTGGGAGTTAAAACTCCCACTTTTCATTTATAAGTCTGTCATATTCTTCATCAGTAATGTGCATTACTGAACCATGTCTTGGCTTTAAATGGTCAAGATTTATTTTTTCTCTTGGTACAATAGAAAAGTTTATTAAATCGGTGGTTTCTTGCATAAAGTAACCACCTTTTTTAAATTGGTCTGCTATAAGAGCATATTTGTCCGTACCTAAAATTTTATAAGTACAATGTCCTTCAAGTGCAGTATCTGCAAGTGAAATTCTATTGTTTTCAGGCTCTGTGTAAGGACCGTTTAGTTTATCTGATACAAGATAGCAAATTCCATCTTGTTCTTCATCTGCAACATAGAGATAGAAATTACCATTTTTCTCAATTATATCACCGTCTATGGCAGCCTTGCCACTACTTGGATTATATAAAATCTTTGGATTAGTAGTAAGTGTAGAAAAATCCTTTGTGTATGCATACCAAGGAATAGTGTGCCAACCCTCGTCAGCATTATTGTTAGTCCAATAAATCATATATTCCTGACGGATTTTGTCGTATTTAACCTGCGGTGCCCAAACACGATTTGCATTTTTTGTTTCAGGAAACTGAGAAAAATCAATTATTCTTTCATTTTCCCATTTTATTAAATCTTTACTGTCCCACACAACCATAGAATTGTTACTTGCCCATCCATCATAACAACGCATATCCGTTGCAATAATGTGAAAAACACCATCTTCATCACGGAAAATATATGGGTCACGGCAACATCTTTTACCAAGCATCTGTTTGATTACAGGCTCATTATTATTTAGTGCGGTAAAATTGTATCCGTCTTCTGAAACTGCAAAATGCACAGTTTCTTCTTCGGGAGCATTACCTATAAAATAGCAGAATAGATACTTAGTGAGTTCCATAATCTTATTTCCCGAATTCCTTTGCTACATCTTTTAAAAGCTTTCTGATTTCAAGATGCTGTGGACAAGCCTTTTCACATAATCCACATTCAATACAGTCAGAAGCCTTTCCTTTGCCCGCAGTATGCACATCTTCATAATAATATTCAGCATTCCAGTCTTTAAATTGCTTTCTGTCATTCATACAAGCAAAAATTTCAGGAATCGGAATGTTTTTAGGGCATCCGTCAACACAGTAACGACAAGCAGTGCAGGGGATAAGGTGCTGTGCATTCATAATCTTACAAACCTTGTTAACTGCATCATATTCTTCATTACTGAAAGGCACAAAATCCTTCATAAAACTGATGTTATCATTCATCTGTGCCATATCGCTCATACCTGAAAGTACCATAAAAATGCCTTCAAAACTTGCAGTAAAACGAATAGCATAACTTGCAGGTGAGCCACCATTAAGGTCATCGAGCACCTTTTTAGCCTCATCAGGTAGTTTTACAAGACTACCGCCCTTAACAGGCTCCATAACAATAATAGGCTTGTCGTGTTTGCGACAAACTTCATAACATTTTCTACCTTCAACTGACTCGTCATTGTAGTCAAGATAATTAAACTGAATCTGTACAAATTCAATTTCAGGATATTCAGTAAGAATCTGGTCAAGTACATCCGCCTTATCGTGGAATGAAAGCCCTACATGACGGATTTTGCCTTCCTTTTTAAGGTCAAACGCAGTTTCGTATGCACGACATTTCTTGTATTTTTCAAAATTTGTAGCATTCTGTGCATGCATTAAGTAAAAGTCAAAAAACTCAACACCGCAATTCTTTAATTGTTTTTCAAAAAGTGGTCTTATTTGACTTTCTTTTTTGAAAAAACCTTCTGATAATTTGTCAGCAAGGATATAACTTTCTCTTGGGTAACGGGATGTAAGGCACTTTTTGAGTGTCGCCTCATTTCGCATTTCCATATATCCGTGAGCAGTATCAAAATAGTTAAAACCTGCTTCAAGGAATGTGTCAATCATCTGTTTTGATTGTTCATAGTCAATAAGTGGACCTTTGCGAGGAAGTCGCATACATCCAAAACCAAAATTTTTCTTTACTTCAGGAAAATAGTTATTCATAATAACTCCTTATTTTTTAGTGCCAGCCACTTGATACATTTTATTATTTGAAATCTTAATATCCACATTGAAATATGGTTTAAGCATTTCTGCTAATTCATCACATTCAGGCAAGATATTTGAAACCTTACCCGCTGATTTCTTGTGAATTTCGTCAAGTTCTTCCTTGCTCAAGCCATGTGCAATAGTTAATCTTCCACCGTCTTTTAATGCATTTGAAAGATTTTCAATAACCTTTTCAGGTTTAGGAAAATGTGGGAAAGCATTGTAAATGACAATACAGTCAAATTGTCTGTCAAATGTAATGCTTTCTGCATCACCACAAATTACATTCGCTTGTGGAAATTTGCTTTTTGCGATTTTTACCATTTCGGGAGATAAGTCGATAGCAGTAATACTTTTGAGATTTCTTTCAAGATAATAGGGAAATAGCACACCAGTACCACAGGCAACATCAAGCACGTCAATGTTTTCTTTAATTCCACCATTATCTAAAATTTTATCAAGTATCTGCTTTTCACAGATTGGCTCATTGTCCCAATTTGGTGCAATATTATCAAAAAATTCTTTAATACTATCTTTATTCATTTTCTTTCTCAATAGCAGCAATTTGCTTGTTTACTGCAATAATTTTAGCATAAATATCGTCGTCAAATTTCTTTTCACGGTCATAGGTATAAAGACCATTTTGCTCCTGCTCAATATCATAAAGTTGAGTATAGCAGAAGCCAAACATCTTGTAGTTACTCATAATAACATCAGTAAGACCTACATAACGCTGTGCAAATTCTTCAGGAGTCTTAACATCTTCACCATAACCCCAAGACTTTATTGATTTGTCACTAACCCATTTAATTCCACCATATTCACTGATGAAAACAGGCTCACCATTGTATTTCTGACGACCAGGATTGTCTTGTAAAACGTGCTCATAAAGGTAATTCTCAGTCATAAAGCGGTCATAGTTTTTCTTGAAGAAATCTACATCATAACTGTAATCGTGTAAGTCATAAATGTCAGTCTTAACATGGAAATTACCACTTGTGTCAATACAAGGACGAGTTGAATCAACTGCCTTTGTATAATCATAAACAGTTGCAAGAAGTGGGTCATATTGCTTTCTTTTTTTGTAGTCCCAGGTTTCGTTGAATGGACACCAACCGATAAGGGCAGGGTGGTTGAAATCACGCTCAACTGCTTCTTTCCATTCGTTGAGAAAAACATCAACACTCTTTGGATTTGAATAGTCAAGTCCCCAGTTGGCATATTCACCCCATACAAGGTAACCCATCTGGTCTGCATAATAAAGGAATTTAGGGTCAAAGACTTTCTGGTGAAGCCTTGCACCGTTAAAACCTAAATCCATGGAGATTTTAATATCGTTGATTAAATCTGCATCAGTTGGTGCAGTGTAAATACCTTTTTTGTAGAAACCTTGGTCAAGGACTAGGCGTTGAAAAACGCTCTTTTCATTAATAAGGAATTTGTATCCGTCAAGTCGCACATTACGAAGACCGAAATACGAATAAACCTTATCTTCGCCGAAGGTGACTTCAAGGTCATAAAGGCGACCACTTTCAACTTCCCAAAGGTGAGTTTCATCAAGTTTAATCTGTATAACTTCGTTGCCACAAGCATTTTCAACTATTGTCTTACCAACAGATTTTCCATCATAAAACGCTTCACAAGTAAGGTCGGCTTTACCTTTAAGATTAAAGTTAATTGTAACAAGACCATTTTTATGGTCAGGATAAATTTTGAATTTTTCAACACATGTTTCAGGCACAAATTCAAAATAAACTGTCTGCCAGATGCCCGTTGTTCTTGTGTAATCACAAGCGTGGCTCTTTTTCCATTCGCTTTGCTTACCACGGATTACGAATGGATTCTTAACATCATCTTCGCAAAGAACAAAAATTTCGTTTTCACCATTATTTACCAAAAATGTAATATCAAATCTAAATGGTGTGTAACCACCCTTGTGACGACCTGCAAGTTTTCCGTTTACAAGCACAGTTGTAAGATTATCAGCAGCTCCAAAGCATAAGAAAACTCGTTTATCGTCTTTTTTGATGTTAACAGTTTTCTTGTACCAAACCATATTGATAAAATTCTTGTACCCTATACCGGAAAGTTCACTTTCAACACAGAAGGGTACATTAATTTTTTGTGTATAGTTATTACTATTTCTTATTTCAACTGCTTTTTTCTCGTTGGTTGAAAACTTAAATCCCAATTTTGCTTTTTGAAAACCGAAATCCCATTCACCATTAAGTATCTCAATTTCTTTTCTTTCGAATTGTGGATTCGGATGCTTCGCAATTTTAATTTTCATAAATCATCACCAAGTTGATAATATCATATTTTTATTTGTACCGCAATATATTTAGCAAAAGAAAAGCCCGACTTTTAAAAGTCGGGCAAGAATTATTTTATTAAACAATATATTTTGCAATACAAACAATTGCGTTCAATACATTGTTAAGAAGATATTCAATATTTGAAAGGGTGTATGGCTCTTCAAACTCCCATTCCTCAGGTTTTATTAGAGCACCGGCAAGTGAACCATCATATTCGTAAGGCTCTTTAAATGCCTTTGTGTGCATCTTTATAGTAATAAGATGTCTGCATGCTTCACGGAGGGCAGTACCAAATCCAATCGGGTCAACGTAGTATTGTGCAGTAACAGCAATAACATGAGATGGAAGGTTAATTGCCCAAAGACCTGTTAGCAATGTATCATTACCATTATAAACAGCAATAATAGGACTCATATAGCCAATACCGGTAAAATTCCATGAGTAGTCGGAAACAACAAATCCTTCAAAGCCCCATTCTACACGAAGAAGGTCGTTAAGAAGTGCAGAACTTCCGCCACACCAGTTTGTTCCTATACGGTTGAATGCAGACATAACACCAAGGCAAGGAGATTCCTTAATTGGAATTTCAAATGCTTTAAGATAAATTTCACGCATTGTTTGTTCATCAGCCCATGTGAAAATACCTTCCCTGTGTGATTCTTGGTCATTAAGAACGAAATGCTTGATTGTAACAATAAGACCTTCGGAATAACAACCAGTAATAAGAGAAGCAGCCATTGTTGCTGAGAGAATAGGGTCTTCTGAATAGTATTCGTAGTTTCTGCCACCTGCAGGGTTACGGTGAATATTAACACCGGGAGCATACCAAATGTCTGTGCCGAGGTCACGAGCTTCAATGCCAACACATTTACCCATTTCTTCGGCTAAATCAACGTTCCAAGTACATGCAACAGCAACCTCGCATGGATATGCAGTACCACTATCGGTAAATGCAATACCATTCTGACCCTTGACGCTTGATGGAGCGTCATTATCCCAAGTCTGTGGAATACCAAGTCGTTCAACACCACGAGTACCGTAGCCACCGTCGATAACCATCATAACCATTTCATTAACAGTAAGTTGGTCAAGGAATTTATCCATAAGTTCGGGATTTTCATAAACATCCTCAAACATTATTGTTTCATCATAAACAGCACCTGTGATAGGAGCAGTACCTTCTGTTGTTTTTTCAGGAATCTGGTCAACATTTTTAATTTCATCAGTTGCAACGAGTTTTCTTAATTCTGGATATGTTCCATCGTAATCAGCACGGGAGAGTACAGGAAAATCGTTGTAAACGTCATCAAATTTATTTGAGATTTCAGTACCTGTTTTGTTGTCGTACTTTATAATTTTATCTTCAGCAAGAACGTAGTCAAATGTATCAATATGCTCTCTTACATTTTTACCGAGAATAATTTTGTAAGTACCTTTTTCAAGAACCCATGCTTCAAAATTCTTATGGTCATAGGAAGCCATATCATCAATATCAAATGAAACTGTCAATGTCTGACTTTCATTAGGCTCAAGAAGTTTTGTCTTGTCGTAACCACCAAGACAAATTGCACTCTTTTCGATTCCACCATTGTAGTAAGGTGCACTATAATAAAGCTGAACAGTTTCTTTACCTGCCACATTACCAATGTTTGTAACTTTCACATTAGCGGTAACTTTGCCATCATCAAAACTGTAATTTACAAGTTCTTGAGTAAATTCAGTATATGAAAGTCCGTAACCAAAAGGATATTGAACTTTATCTTTAGCAAATGTCTCGAAATAGCGATAACCTACATAAATACCTTCAAGATATTCCACATAATATTCGCCACCATCATATTCGTTTGAGCCAAAGCATACACTTGATGGATGGTCATTGTAGTTGTAAGCAACAGTATCTGCAAGACGGCCTGAGGGGTTTACATCACCTGTAAGCATATCTGCAACAGCAAGCATACCGAATTCACCAGGAATCCAGATTGCAGCAGCAGCCTTGATATTTTCATATTCATCAATGAAGCCCATTTCAATAATATTTGAAATGTTAAGAAGAACAATAATATTCTCAAAATTATCATTGAGTTTTTCAATAAGTGCTGTTTCTGCATCACTAAGACGAAGAATGTCTTCTGTAAGGTCAGTACCTTCAGCACTTGTACGGCTAATCATAACAAGAGCAGTATCAGAGTAAGCTTTTGCATTGTTCATAATTTCATCTGTGAGAAGTGAAACTGGCATTTCGTCAAGTTGACTCTTTGTAAGGATAAGACCAAGGGCATTATTTACAACAGGATGACTTGTTGTAGGAATTGCACTTGTACCACATTCTTCTTCATAAAGTTCACGAAGCTCGGTGTTATATTCCACACCTCTTTGGTCAAGGGCATCATAAAAACTAATAGGGTTTTCAGATGTGATACAACCAGAACCTGCACCACCAAAGAATGGACAAACTGAACCAACACCAAAAACATTCAGCTTCTTACCATTAAGAGGTAAAACATTATCTTCATTTTTCAATAGTACAATGCCTTCACTCTCAATTTTTATTGCAGTTTTTGATGTTTCCGCAATAATATCAAGGTCAATTCTACCACTATAAGCAAAACCACTGATTGTACACGTGAAAATAATAGTGATTACTAAAAAGATAGAAATCATTTTCAATAATCTTTTTTTCATAAAATCCCCTCCGAATACATTTTATATGTTAATAATAAACAAACAAAAGGTTGCTTGTCAATGGATTTTTATGATATAATACACTTGGTGATGATTATGTCAAATAAATTTAATTGGGCAATCTTAGGTTGTGGAAATATAGCAAATGACTTTGCTCGAGAGATGAACAAAATGGGTGGAAAAGTGTATTCCGTTGCTAATCGTACTTACGAAAAAGCAATAGCCTTTGCAGACAAATATAATATAGAGAAAGTCTATGAAAATATTGATGATTTGTTTGAAGACTCAAATGTAGAAATTGTCTATATCGCAACTCCACACAATAAGCATATTGAGTATATTCTAAATGCACTTGAAAAAGGAAAACATGTTCTTTGCGAAAAGGCGATAACTCTTAACAGTGATGAACTTAATAAGGCAGTAAAACTTGCTAATGAGAAAAATCTGATTTTAGCCGAGGCAATGACAATTTACAATATGCCACTTTATACTGAACTTGAAAAAATCATTAGTTCAGGAGCTTTGGGTGAATTAAGACTGGCACAGGTTAATTTCGGTAGTTTTAAGGAATACGATATGACAAATCGTTTCTTTAACATGGATTTAGCAGGTGGTGCACTTTTGGATATCGGTGTTTATGCACTATCCTTTGTGAGACTATTTATGGATACAAAAAATGCCCAAATCCATTCCCAAGTGAAATTTGCCGAAACGGGAGCAGATGAACAGTCAAGCATTATTATTAAAAATGAAAAAGAACAGATGGCAAGCGTGACTCTTTCTCTCCATGCAAAACAACCAAAAAGAGCCACAATATGTTATGATAATGCTGTTATAGAGATTTTTGAATATCCAAGAGCCGACAAAGCAGTTATCACATATACTGATGATGGTCGCACAGAAAAAATTGTAGTGGGTAAATTAGAAGATGCTATGTGCTACGAAATTGAAAATATGGAAAATGCAGTAGCAAATGGCATAAATACAATGAAGTTGAACTACACCATTGATGTAATGAATGTTATGACGAAATTAAGAAATGATTGGAATATGAAATATCCGGAAGAAAAATAAAAAGGATGCGATTGCATCCTTTTTGTTATTATAATACGATAACTCCGAGGCCTTCACCGAATGTACCGCCATTTTTAATGTATTCAGCAGTAGATTTCTGTAATGAACTCTTTTGTGGAAGTTGGTCAATTAAACCATAACTTCCGGTTTCCTTTTTGTTTTTCATAAGGTCAGAATTCTTAGTTTTAAGACCGTAAAGCCAAAGATATGCAGGCTGTGGCTCTTCTTTGCTTTGGACAATTTCATATAACGATTGGAACTTTAAAATATTACTGTTTTCAGGCATAAATTCCTTGTTGCCCGGGAATAAAAGCCAACTGTAGCACATATATTTGTTGTTTGGAAATTCTGGGAAATACTTTGCGAAAAATTCTTTAGCCATTGGTAAAGACTCCTTACAAGCATCATAGTCCAGCTTTTCACCGCGAGGAATGTGCATATTGATAACTTTTTCGCCAAATTTGAACTCAGTGCCATTCTGTGATTTAGCAGGCTTAAAATACCAGATGCATTTTTGATACTGAAGTCTGCCTACCTTGAAGATTGAAAGATTCATATGGTGCATAAGCCAATGGAGTTCAAAAACGCCATCTTCATCAGTTCTTGCTCTGTGGTCATCAATCCAAATTTTAATATCTGTCATAGTATCAAAGAAAATTTCTTCAGGAATTCCTTTTTTCTTGTATCTATCCCATACTGTTGGAAGAAAGGCATAAATTAAAGCTAATTTCATCATTGGATTTTGCTTTAGTGTTATTTCCCAACGATTTTTATTGCAGAACATAAGGAAAAACTTTACCTTTGATTCGTGTCTTCCTATGTAATATTCAATTTTGTTAGCAAGTTTTTCACTATCGTAAATTTTCAAAAAAATCTCTCTTGAACGGTTAAAATCAATCATAATTAATTCTCCCTTGTTTTAGTGTTTATATTCTATCATATAATAAAGAAAAATTAAACAGTAATTTTATAAAAATATTCGGCAACAATATTATTGCGAGGTGATAAAAATGAATAATCAGAACAATAATAACAAAAATAATCCACAGAACAAAAAGAATAATCCACAGAACAATCAAAAAAATAAAAACAATAACGGCCCAGAAATGAAAAATGAAAATAATAAAAACAACAGATAATAAAAGAGCCGAGGGTTTTCCTCGGCTAATTTTATTTATAATCTTTTCCTATAAGATAACGCCACGCTGCAACGTATTTAGCTGCTGCTGTTGGATTTTTACTTTTTACATATAGGAAATGTTCACTGTCAATAAACATAAGTGACTGGACAGAAACATTAAGAACAAGTTTAAGTTCTTCAATAGGCATCACAATCGTTTGTTTTGGATTAAGATAAAGTTCAAATCTGTTCTTGTAAAGACGCATTGTAGCGTTGTCAGAAAGCTCAACACGTTTACGTTTAATCATTGTGTAAACAATTTGGTCTTTTTCCTCAAAAACAAGTTCTCCATCAGGAGTATCTAAAACCTTTTGTTTCCAAACAGGTTTCTGCCACTTATCCCAAGCAAGTACATTGTCAAAGATTAAATCCTTTTGTGATGGGTGGAAGAATCCGTCTCTGCCAAACTCGACCTGATAACCACAGTCACAAGTGAGATAATCACCTTTTGAATGCATTGTACCAACTTGTTGACAATGTGGACAAACATATAAAATTCTTTCAATGTGTTGTGCAAGATTTTTACCTTTGTATAATCGAGGACGCTTACGCTGTTCCTCAAAGGCATTAACATAAATATCGCGTTTAATTATCTCGTTAACTTCTTCACCGGTCATCTTGCTGAGTTCTTCTGCAGAATACTCATTGACAACCTTGCCACGAATAGGACCACGACGAAGACCTGTGCCCCATCTTGGAGTGTGGAAGAAACCACCTTTAATACGATAGGTAATAAGGGATACTCCCAAATCCTTTACAAACTGACCTGTTCTTGGTGAAAAGAAACCTGTTTCACCATTTGGAGTAATTGCACCTTCAACGAAAATACCTGTTGGTACACCCTCGTCGGCAGCAGCTTTCATATCCTTAAAAAGAACGGAGGCGGGATTGTCTCTATCTTTAATAATCCAACCTGAAATATCCTTGAAGAAAAACTTTGCCCAAGGGTTAAGGATTGTATGGTCACCGGCAACAAATCTTATATACTTTTTCAAAGAACACATAATGTAAATGGGGTCAAGTCCGTCGGAATGGTTACCAATTACAATAAAATTCTTGCTCTTTGGTTTGTGTCTTTTAACCTTTGCATGAACGATAAGTAATACAATCCAAAAGAAAAGGACTCTGATTGTGTTCATACAAATTTTATTCATAAGAGTTCTTGCTTTCAAAAAGCATCACTTCCTGTCTATAAATAACATATACATTATTATTTTAAATTAAAATCGCAAACGTGTCAATAAAATTAAGGAAATATCAAGGGAATAAGAGTATAAATTATTGCAAAAACCGGTAATTTAAGGTAAAATATTAGAGGTGATAATAAGTGGGTAGATACTATTCATTAAATGAATATTTAAAACAACAGTTCGATGAAAAAGTGTATAAACTTGCATTGGACATAGGTTGCACCTGCCCAAATCGTGATGGTACTCTTGATACTCGTGGTTGTATTTTCTGCCACAATGGCTCGTCCCATTTTGCAGAAAAGGGAATGGATATAGATATCCAAATCGAAAGAGCAAAGGAAAGAGTAAAGAGCAAGACGAATACCAATAAATTCATAGCGTATTTTCAGAGCTTTACAAACACCTATGGTGATATTGAATATCTTGAAAGTGTTTTTACAACGGCAATAAATCGTGATGATATTGTTGCCCTTTCAATAGGTACAAGACCTGACTGTATTGGGGAAGACATTCTTGATATATTAGAGAATTTAAATAAAATCAAGCCTGTTTGGATTGAATTAGGCTTTCAAAGTTCAAAACCTGAGACAGTTGAATATATCCGTAGAGGCTATGAAAACTCCGTTTATGAAAAGGCTGTCAGAGAGTTGAAAAAGCGAAACATAAATGTAGTGACTCATATTATTATTGGGTTGCCTGGAGAAACGGAAACCGATATATTAAATACTATTGATTTTGTAGTTAAAAGTGGTACTGATGGTGTTAAATTGCAACTGCTCCACATTTTAAAGGATACTGATTTATATGAGGATTATAAAAAAGGTGTTTTTAATCCTTTGATAATGGATGAGTATATTAATATTTTGTTCAGTTGTATTGAAAGAATACCTGAAAATATTGTAATTCATAGAATAACAGGGGACGCACCTAAAAAATATCTTGTTGAGCCTTTGTGGAGCGCCGATAAGAAAAAAGTCCTTAACACGATAAATAAAGAAATGGAAAAAAGAAATATAATTCAAGGGAAGTGTACAGAATGAGTTGGGAATTTTCTTTACCTGTAAAAATCTATTTTGGTACTGATAAAATAAATGAATTGCCTAAGATTATAAATGAATGTGGGTATAAAAGAGGAGTACTTGTTTGCTCCAATACCCTTAAAAAGAATGGTGTAGCAGATGAGATTGTTAAGAATTGCAAGGGCGTAATTGTAGCAATATTTTCCGATATTCGTCCTAATCCTACAACTGATAATGTAAATGATTGCGTGAAAATTCTTCGTGATAATAAGGCCGATTTTGCAGTTGCGCTTGGTGGTGGGTCGCCAATGGATTGTTGTAAGGCAGCCTGTGCAATCGCAAAGGGTAATGATATTATCGAAAGTTATCACACGGGTGGAAAACCTATAAACAGGGACGAAGTTATTCCAATGATTGCAGTTGCAACCACAAGTGGTACGGGTAGTGAAATCACAAACATTTCTGTTTTAACTGATTTAAGTAAAAATGTAAAGTCAACTATGAATGACCCATTGATGTATCCAAAGGCTGCAATCATTGACCCAAGGCTTACATTGTCTGTTCCACCCAAAGTTACTGCATCAACGGGGCTTGATGTTTTAGCACATGCTCTTGAAAGTGTATGGAGTGTGTTGCATCAACCGATTTGTGAAAGTTGTTCCGTACATGCCACAAAGCTTGTTTTTGAATGGCTTTATAAAGCATACTGTGAGCCTGATAACCTTGAAGCTCGTGAAAAGATGGCAGAGGCGTCAATTATTGCTGGTGTGGCTTTTTCCAACCCAAGAACAGCGGGTAGTCACGCTTGTTCATTCCCATTAACTAATTTATATGGCGTTCCCCATGGTGAAGCTTGTGCTATGACACTTGATTTCTTTACAAGATATAATGCAGAGGCAGAAAACGGAAGATTGAATAAGTTTGCACAGGATTGTGGTTTTGAAGATGCTTACCAAATGGCAGATGCTATTACTGAACTTAAAAAGAAAATGGGAATGTCTTGCACTTTGTCGGAAATTGGTGTAAAATCTAATGAAGAAATAGAAACGCTTACAGAAATGAGTATGACTCCTCTTATGGAGAGAAACATCATACCACTTTCCTATGATGATATAAAGAATATGTATCTCTCAATAAGATAAAAGGGGAATAGAAATGGTTATTCTTTTGATTGTTTTGGCAGTTGTCTTGTGCCTTGTGCTTGTACTTGCTATAAACACTATTATTGCAACAAAAAAGGCAAGAAAATTAACTGAGTTCAAGCCTTTTTATAATGACGATGAAATTGAATTTTATGTAACTCGTCTTCAAAAAATGATACAATGTAAAACAGTGTCAGTTAAGGATAGTTATGATGATACTGAATTTGCAAAGTTACGTAACGTTATGGCAGAACTCTTTCCTACAATACATAATGTTGCTGATAAAATGACTTTTTCAGATGACTGTTGGATTTATAAAATCAAAGGCAAGGATGAAAACAGAAATATTATGCTTATGTCCCACCACGATGTTGTTGATGTTAGTGGTGAGTGGAAGCACGAAGGATTTTCCGGTGAGATTGCCGATGGGAAAATCTGGGGCAGGGGAACGGTTGATACCAAAACTCCTCTTTTTGCTGAATTTTCAGCACTTGAGGAGCTTTTAAATGATGGTTTTGAGCCACCTTGTAATATTTGGCTCGGTTCATCTCATAATGAGGAACTTGGTGGCGACGGAATACCGACAGCGTTAAAATATTTCAAAGAGAATAATATTATATTTGAAGTTATTCTTGATGAAGGTGGAGCACTTATTGAACCACCAATCGGTGGAATGAGAGCGGATAAATGTGGAATGGTAGCAGTCCACGAAAAGGGTAGAATAAGCCTTATCTGTACAGCAACTGCAGAAAATGGACATACAAGTCTTACTGCTGCTGCAAAGGCAACTCCTGTCGAAAGAATGTCCGCATTCATAAATGAAATTACAGCAAAGAACATCTTTATCCGTCGTCTTAATCCTCAGGTTGAAGCAATGTTCAAGCATTTAGGACCATATTGTGGTTTCCCTATGAATATGCTTTTTGCAAACTTATGGCTTTTCGGCGGTATTATTAAAAAGGTAATGCCTAAAATTAATGCACAAGCTGGTGGGCTTATAGGTACAACCTGTACATTCAATAATATTGAAGGCAGTACTGCATCAAAGGTTTGTACGGCAAAGGCTTTTGTTCGTCCTGTGGATGAAAAAGATTTTGAAGAAGATTTGAAAATGTTCAAGGCTGTGGCTGCAAAATATGCAATAACAGTTGAAATGACAGAGGACAGTGAATATCACGGTCCTGCTGATATGTCAAAACCACAGTTTGAATATACAATGAACTGTATCGGTAAGGTTTTTCCACAGTATCCCGCATCACCATTCATTTTACCGGCGGGTACGGATGCGAGAACACTTACTGATGTGTGCGAATGTGTTCTTCGTTTTGCACCTATAAAGCTTTCGGCACAGCAATTAGCATCAGTTCACGCAGAAAATGAGAATATTGATGTTGATTCAGTTGCAAACTGCGTCGCATTTTATAAATATTATATTAAAAATTATAAATAAGGGAGATATATTATGAGTAATTGGATTGACAACAAAACAGTAATCATCACAGGTGCTTCTGCAGGTATCGGTAAGGGTGTTACAGAAACACTTATTAAAAAGCATAACTGTAAGGTAATTGGTATCGCAAGAAGTCAGGAAAAAACAGAAAAATTTGTTGAGGAATTAGGCGAATATGCAAAAAATTTCTCTTACAGACTTTTTGACGTTTCAGTTAAGGAAAACTGGTTTGAATTTGCAGAATACCTTAAAGAAAACGACATTCACCCTGATGTACTTATCAACAATGCCGGCATTTTGCCAAAGTTTAATAAGACACAGAATTACTCAATCGAAGAAATCGAAAGAGTTATGAATATTAACTTCTATTCAGCAGTTTATTCAATCAAAGCATTGTTACCAATGCTCCTTGAATCAAGTACACCTGCTGTAATCAACGTTGCTTCCTCAGCAGCATTAATGGCTCTCGCGGGTACTTCTACATATTCAGCAAGTAAAGCAGCGCTCAAGTCCTTTACAGAGTCTTTAAGAGAAGATTTAAGAGGTAAATGCTATGTTTCAGTTATCTGTCCGGGCTTTACAAAGACAGATATCTTCCGTAATCAGGACTCAAATACAGCAAAGGGCGAAAAGATGATTAATGCAATCAGTACTGACTGTGATAAGATGGTTAAGATGATTTGCAACGGTATCGCAAACAAGAGAGAACTTATGATTTTCGGCTTTGATGCTGACTTTATGAAGATTTTTGGAAGAATCACTCCTGTACAGGGTGGACGACTTTTCAGCGCAGTTATGAAAATGTCAAAACTCCCATTATTTGATGCAGTATTTAAGGACTGATAACAATAATCACTAACTAAATGGCGAAGTCTTGACTTCGCCATTTTTTATGCAACGAAAAAGAGGAGAGTTTTCACTCTCCTCTAATTTTATGTCTTTATGAATATTATAACTTCATTGCAACGTCCCAAGCACCCCAGATAACTGTACGGAGATTACCAACCTTGTTAGCATCACCAATTACGTGTACGTGCTTACTCTTTTCAGCAACAGGAGCTGGTTTGTAACCAACTGAAAGAATAACTGTGTCAGCGGGGACGTCAACTGTCTGTCCGTCTTTAGTTGCGATTGTAACACCATTGTCGCGGATTTCTGTTGTACGGCTTTCAAGATAAACAGGAACATTGTTTGTCTTGAAGAAATCACGAAGATAGCTTGTGTTAGCAAGTGCAACACCGGGAGTTGTAATAAGGTCATCCTGCATTTCAACAATAACAGGTGATTTGCCCTGAAGATAGAGCTCGTAAGCGATTTCACAACCTGTAAGACCGCCACCAACAACTACAACCTTGTCACCTGCAAGTGAATTGTCAAGAAGGAAATCAACTGCTTCAATAGCCTTTTCAGCACCCTTAACAGGAATCTTGTTAGCAACTGAGCCTGTTGCAACGATTACTTCGTCAGCACCGAGAGAAGCAATATCCTTAACTTCTGTGTTCATATGAACTGTGATTGAATCATAAAGCTTGATTTCACGGTTGTACCAAGCAATAAGGTCACGGTCTTTTTCCTTGTATGATGGAGCAGCAGCGGCAATAAATACACCACCGAGCTTGTCGCTCTTTTCGTAAAGGTCAACCTTGTGGCCACGCTGTGCACATACCATAGCAGCTTCCATACCACCGATACCGCCACCGATAACAGCAATTTTCTTTGCTTTCTTAGCAGGTTTGATGTTATATTTCTTTGATTGCATTGTCTTTGGATTAAGAGCACAACGAGAAAGTCCCATTGTATCTGTAAGGTCCTGAGTATTAGCGTGACCCTTTGAAGATGAGAAGTTAAAGCAACCTGCATGACAGCAGATACAAGGCTTGATTTCTTCTACTCTGTCTTCAATAATCTTTGTAATCCATTCTGGGTCTGTAAGGAACTGACGAGCAACACCAACACCGTCGATTTTGCCTTCTGCAACAGCCTGAGCACCAACATCAGGTTCCATTCTACCTGCACAAACAACAGGAATATCAACAAACTTTTTAATGTGTGCAACATCGTCAAGGTTACAGTTCTGTGGCATATACATTGGTGGGTGAGCCCAGTACCAAGAGTCATATGTACCGTTATCAGCGTTGAGCATATCATAACCTGCATCCTGAAGGTATTTAGCAGCCTTTTCAGATTCAGGCATTGCACGACCAACTTCTGTATATTCTTCACCAGGCATTGCACCTTCGCAGAATCCCTTCATTTTTGACTCAACTGAGTAACGAAGTGAAACAGGGTAGTCATCGCCACAAGCCTCTTTAATAGCCTTAACAACTTCAACTGCGAAACGGTATCTGTTTTCAAAGTTTCCACCGTATTCGTCAGTACGTTTGTTGAAGAACTCAATAGCGAACTGGTCTAGAAGGTAACCTTCGTGAACAGCGTGAACTTCAACGCCGTCAACACCTGCATCACGGCAGAGTTTTGCTGTCTTTGCAAATGCTTCAATAATTTCGTGAATCTGTTCCTTTGTCATTTCAGGACAGATAATATCAGGAGCCCAACGTGATGGCTGTGGGCTTGGAGATGCTAATTCGTGAGATGTATCAAGAATAGGTTTCACAAGAGCACGTGTAAACTTATTTCTGTGAAGTGGTGCTACGAGTTCAGTAATAGCCCAGCTACGTCCCATACCGGCTGTGAGCTGAATAAAGAGTTTAGCACCTGTCTTATGAATTTCATCCATAAATTCTTTAAGTTCTTCAAACATCTTTGGGTTCTGCCAAAGCCATTTACCCCAGAATGTATCACGAAGTGGTGCGATACCGGGGATAATAAGACCAACATTGTTGTTAGCTCTTTCTAAGAAAAGCTTTGCAGCTTCCTTGTCAAAGTGGCAACCGCCAAGTTCAAACCAACCGAAAAGTGATGTACCGCCCATAGGACACATAACAATTCTGTTTTTGATTTCAACATTACCCACTTTCCAAGGTGTAAACAGTGATTCGTATTTAGAATCCATAAAAACACTTCCTCCTCAAATTTGAGCATAATTTTTTACAGTATAAGTATATAAAAATCTCCATTTTATGTCAAGGAGATTTTGTTAATAAAATAACAAAAGGGACTGATTTTTAATCAGTCCCAATAGTCTTAATTATAATACAAATTATCGTTCTTCTTATATGGCTCATATGTTGCGTTCGTGCCAAGTTTACGGAGAGTTTCCTTATCTGTGTCGGAAAGCACAACCGTTGCATGTACATCGCATCCCTTTAAGCCGTTAATTGCCTCAAGAGCTTGTTTTGCAAGAGGATTCATTGTTGCACAAATTGAAAGAGCAATAAGAATTTCGTCAGGATGAAGACTTGTATCTCTTTCGTGCATTTTAACCTTTAATGCCTTAATAGGTTCAAAAACAGTAGGGGAGATAAGCAGAATTTCATCACCTAAACCCGCAAGTGCTTTCAGTGCATTTAAAAGCATTGCAGATGATGAACTAAGAAGGTCGGATGCCTTGCCCGTAATAATTCTGCCATCATGCAATTCAATCGCAGTAACAGGAGCGTTAGTTGTTTCAGAAAGATTGAGAGCAGAAGCAACAACCGGTCTGTCATCCGTGCTTATGTTCAACTGTTTCATAATGAGTTCAATTTTATACAGTTCACTTGAAACTTTTTTATTGTTCTTCTGTTGAACAAGGTAGTTACAATGACGACGAAGAATTTCCTTTTTAGATGCTCTTAAAACTATATCATCATCAATTATACAGTTGCCCGCCATATTAACACCCATATCAGTAGGTGATTTATATGGTGATTCACCATAGATTTCTTCAAAGATTGTGTTAAGTACAGGGAAATTTTCAACATCACGATTATAGTTAACAGTTGTCACACCGTAAGCTTCAAGATGGAATGGGTCAATCATATTAACATCATTAAGGTCTGCTGTTGCAGCCTCATAAGCAAGGTTTACCGGATGCTTTAATGGTAAATTCCAAATTGGGAAAGTCTCGAATTTAGCATATCCCGCCTTGATTCCTCGTTTATGTTCGTGATAGAGTTGAGAAAGACAAACTGCCATTTTTCCACTACCGGGACCAGGAGCAGTAATAACAACCAATGGATGAGTTGATTCAATGTAATCATTTTTCCCGTATCCGTCATCACTTACAATAAGTTGAACGTCAAGAGGATAGTTCTCGATAGGGTAGTGACGATAAACATTTATACCAAGGTTCTGAAGCTTTTGTTCAAATGCAATGACAGATGGTTGATTTGAATATTGAGTAAGAACAACACCACCAACATAAAGACCAAAACCATGATAAATATCAATCAGACGCAATACGTCAAGGTCATAAGTAATTCCAAGGTCACTGCGAATTTTGTTCTTTTCAATATCCTTTGCACAAATAGCAATAATAATTTCAGCATCATCCTTAAGTTGCAAAAGCATTTTCATTTTACTATCAGGCTTAAAGCCGGGTAAAACTCTTGCAGCGTGGTAATCATCAAAAATCTTACCACCAAACTCAAGGTAAAGCTTGCCACCAAATTTGCTTATTCTTTCTTTAATATGTTCTGATTGTAAACGAAGATATTTATCGTTATCGAAACCTAATTTACGCATAAAACACACCTACACAATCTATGAGATAACCTGCTCGGATTCTTCTGTTTGCTCATTGTCGGGATTTTCCGTGACAACTGCATTCTCTTTTTTTGAACTAAGCCATTTTGTAATAATTGAATATATAGCAGAAACAGTTGGTACACCCAAAAGAATGCCCATTATTCCACCTAAATTTCCACCTATAATAACTGCAATAAGGACCAAAATTCCGGGTAAACCAACGGACTTGCCGACAATTTTGGGATAGATGAAGTTATTGTCAATAGCTTGTAAAATAAGAACGAAAATAAGGAAAAATAATGCTTTTATCGGACTTTCCATAAATATGATGAAGCATCCCACAAATTCGCCAATTAACGGACCAATAACAGGAATAAGAGCAGTAACACCAATAATCACAGAAATAACTGCTGCGTTTGGAAATCTGAAAATGCTCATTCCGATAAAGCAAAGAACTGCCAAAACAAAGGCATCAGTAAACTGTCCACCTATAAAACTTGAAAACGATGATGAAATAATATTGCAAATTTCACAACCCTTTTTAAATACTTTTTCGGGGAGTGATTTTTTGAAAAACTTCTTTGCAAAGCCGAGGATTTTTTCTTTTTCAGCAAGCATATATACGGAAACGATAAATCCAATAAGAATATTTGCAAAGCCCGAAACTAAAGAGGATGTAAAAAGAACAGTTGAATTTACAATACTGTTTGTGCTTTCAAAATTAATGAATTTATTAGCCATTTCTACGAACTTGTCCATATTAACGCTTGGATTATGAAGAATGGCAATATCAAAATCAATGTTATGTTTTGTAATAAAGTTTTCAACCCATAAAACTAATGATTTGTAGTATTGTGGAATTTTTTCAATTATCAAGATAATAGAGTCTTTAAGCTGTGGGAAGATAATGAAAATTAATAGAATAATGAAACCCAGGGTTAAAAGTACAGTTAAAGTAAGTGAGAGAGGACGTATAAGTTTTGGAACAATCTTTTTATTGCTTTTGTTCATAGGAGCAAGGATTTTTGTTTCAATAATTGTCATAAGAATATTCAGTATAAAAGCAAGACAAAAACCGATAATAACAGGTGCAAGAATTTTTAATAATTTAGCCCAAACAATAGCAACAAATGAAAGATTCTGAGAAACTGTAAAAACTACAATCGCAAAGGTGATTATTCCTAAAATTGTTTTTATGTTTTTCTTTGTAAAGTCCATTTTCTCACCTCAAGTCTTTAAATTTTGTAAAAATTTACACATAAACACGATTATAGTTATTATATACAAATTAGTAAATAAATTCAAGGGATTATGTTAAGTAAATAAAAAAGAGATGAGAGAAAAAACTCTCATCTCTTTGGTTGTTTTGTATAAAAATTAAAGAATATCGTCGAAAAGGTGAATGTTTTTTGCCTCTGCTTTAAGTTCACCATTCTGAATCTTTTTAATAACCTCAACGATACGGTCGTTAATAGGTGTTTTAACATTGTATTTCCTACCAAAGTCACAAACAACACCATTGATTGCATCAACCTCACAAGGTTTGCCTTTTTTTAAGTCCTGAAGCATTGATGGTTCAATATCTCTATGTTTTTTAAGTGCGATAGGAAGTAAAAAAGTGCCGAATGCACGCTTTAATGCACCTTTCCAATAGAAGAGGCTAACAATATTTTTACCTTGAACAGGTGCAAATTCCACACCCGAAGCGTGACCAACATCAATGATTTCCTTCATACAACGAATTGCAACCTTTTGACCTGCTTTATTTTCAGTAACATCACCGAAAACACCACCAACAACTGTGCCAAGACCAGAGAAAGTAGAGTTAATCAATAATTTTGACCAACGAGCACCAATAAGATTTTCTTCTTCGTGTACAGGACACATCATTTCGAGTAAATCTTTAACCTTTTTGAATTGTGCATCTGTAATTCCGTCCATTTTACCCATATGGAATGAAAGCGAATCTTTATCACTCGTGAGTTCGCAAACACCTGGTTCAATGAGTGCTGCTCCCCATTCAACTGCACAACCCATTGTGTGTTCTGTACCGATAATTTCAGCAATACCCGGTTCAGGAATACCATTTTGAAGTGTAACAACAACACCGTCGTTAGTAAGGTAATCTTTAAGCATGGTCACAACTTCTTTGTTGAATAACTGCTTTGTGAGAAGAACAATAACGTCGTATTTACCTTCCATCATATCAGGTGTAATGGCTTTTACAGGAACCGTCATATCAACTGTGCCGATAATTTTAGCACCTTTTGTGTTAAGTGCTTCAACATGAGCCTTATTTCTGTTGATAAGGTCAACCTCACCACCATTTTTAGTAATAAATGCACCTAGTACAGTTCCTAAAGAACCGGCACCGTAAATAGCATACCTTGCCATAGATAAACCTCTTTTCAAATTGTTATTTTTATATCAAAGTAATTATATACCCATCTTATTAGATTTGCAATAGAGAAAGTAGGGCATAACTTTGTGGGGGATTGAATTATGCTTCAATCGAACTAAAAAATTCATGTGCTAAAACATAAGCTTGTTTTCCGTCTTGTGAAATGAATGATGAGTGGTTTTCACCTTTGATAATTGCGATTTTACTGTTTTCAATACTTTCGTGTATGAACACAGTATCCGAAAGCCACATTATATCGAATTCTCCTGCAACGATATAAGCAGGACAGGTGATTTGTGATAATAATTCTTTTGTTATCTGTGGCTCGGTTAACATCATATCGTTTAACTTGTTTGGATTAAAAATGTCATTAATTTTAACGCCAATTGTGAAATATGGCTTAAATTCATTAGGAGTAGTGTTAGCACCACAAGAAACTATTCCACCAAGCAAGTCAGGATATGTATAAGCAGTTACAAGTGCGTTTATACCACCATCACTATGTCCCATGAGATAAGGTTTCTCAAGTCCCATTGCTTCAATGAACTCTTTAATATCCTTTGCCATTAGGTCATAAGAAATAACACCAGGGTCGCTACTCTGCCCATGACAACGACTCTCAATAACGTAAACAACATAATCATTTGCAAGATATGTTGCAGCCTCTTTAAGTGAATTCTGACTTCCACCATTACCATGAACAAGAATCAGTGGATGACCTTTTTTACCATAAACGGCATAGTGCATTTTAACCTCACTTAACTGTATAGCATCTTCTTTTAACGGAGAAGTTATAGGGGAAGGGACATTACTTGTATCAAGAGTAATCATGTTATGCTTTTTTGACTGTTCGTGTACAACGATTTGCCATACACCTGCTCCAATAACAGCCGCAAGAGCAACTGAACCAAGGATTTTTAATACTCTTTTCATTACTTCACACCTCTGCCTCATAAATCCCTATACATTCTCTGCCCGTAAGGTTGTTTGATACGTTACGAGCATTAAAATAAAGCCTTAATTTGCCTTCGTAATAAGTAAGACAACAAGCATAAACATATTGCGCCATCCAGTTACTGTCACCGCATTTTTGTGGCACTAAAAACGGCTTAACAAATTCAAAATTTACACCGTCTTGCGATTTCAAAAGCATAATTGCAGAATGGCTTATTCCGTCCTTTTCAAAAAGACCGTTTTGCAAACCAATATAACAATCTGCCAATTTATAAACCTTTAAACAACCTGAACAAAGGTTTAAATATTCAATATTTTTATCAGGGCTGATTATAGGATTTTCCCTTGAAATGTAACCGTTTGTAATGCTTTCGCTCTCGGCAAAACTTATGTGTGTAGGCTCACAAAAGCCACAGTCTTTAATAAAAGTCTGCCCGCAAGAGTAATACATGCGATATTTATTATCAATATTCAGTAAAAACGGGTTTGAAATTGCAAAACCCTTGTTATATTCTTCATACTCACGGGTCTTGCCAATAACCAAAAACGGCTCTGACCAATCAATAAGATTTTTTGATGTGACACAATAAATCTCTGATTTCCATTTAGCCCCCACAAGGCTTAATAGATTGAAAATAACGGGTCTTGTTCTTTCGTAAAACAGATAATATCTACCATCAATATAATTAATATTAGGTCTCATAGCACGGTTAGTGATTTTACCCATATTTTTAAAATCAATACCATTTTCACTTTCATATCGGTAAACACCAAAAAATGTGTGGCAAAATAAATGCCATTTGCCGTCGTGCGAAATGTCAGGAGTAAGCACACTTGGGTCAGCAATAACAAAGCTATCCAAAGGGTTTTTAATTATAGGATTACCATTGAAAAGCTTGAATTCGGTATTATTAAATTGTTCAAATGTAAGATTTTGCATATTATCACCGCTTTCTGTCTTTATATTATCACTAATATTGTGATTTTACAATAACATAATTAGGGGTGATATTTATGAATGCTTGCGAATTAACCGCATCAATAACCTTAATCGCAAACAGTCTTGCAGGCAAAATGACCGACGACGAATTAACTGCACTTTCAACGATGCTTGTACAGTTGGGAGATACTCTTGCAACTATTGTTACCCATAGAAGTATTTGTAATAATCAAAACGAAAAGGGGAATGCTTTAAATAATTCGGAGGTCTGATTATGGATTTTTTTAAGGTCATTATCACATCAATTCTATCGGCAGTTACGTTGTTTGTAATAGCAAAAATTATGGGACATAAACAGATGTCCCAACTTGATTTTTTTGACTATATTACTGGTATAACAATAGGCTCAATAGCCGCCGAGCTTGCAACAGAATTAGAAAATCCGTGGAAACCCCTTGTTGCAATGGTAGTCTATGGTGTAATCACAGTTATTCTCACACTTGTGACAAGTAAATTACCAAAGGCTCGAAAATTTATTAACGGCTCACCAACAATAATTATGAATAACGGCAAAATCTATCGTAAAAACATGAAAAAAGCAAAGCTCGATTTGAGTGAGTTTATGGTAATGTGCAGACAAGAAGGGCATTTTAACCTTGACGATATACAGACTGCAATTTTTGAGTATAACGGCAGATTGACAATACTTCCCAAAAGCCATAAAAGACCCGCTAATCCTGAAGATTTGAACCTTTCTCCAAACCCTGAATATATAGGCACAGAAGTGATTATGGACGGCAGAATTTTAGAAGAAAATCTTAAACGAATGGGGCTCGATCACATCTGGCTCGAAAAACAAATCAAAGAGCAGGGATTTAAAAAAGTAAAAGAAATATTTTTAGCAACTTGTGATGAAAACAAACAGTTAACACTATTCAAAGCAAATTAAAATGGCAGAGAAATTAATCTCTGCCATTATTTTTATATCTCTTTATTTGACACAATAAATGTCATTCTTTCCTGAATGCTGTCACCACCGTGTTTAGTTAATCTTCCGCCGTGGTCAGATGTTATAATAATAAGCCAGTCTTCAGTTTCATAAGTTTCTCTTTCTTGAATTGCATTGAGTGTTTCAAGACCATAAGCATCTGCTTCTCGAAGGGCTTCTTTATATTTAGGGTTGTTATATGTAAAGCCACTGCTGTGTCCCACTGAGTCAGTCTGCTCATAAACAACTAACATAAAGTCCGTACAGTCTGATTTTGAAAGTTCATTTTTTGCATAGTCAAGTGATGCCTTGTCGTCGTCACACATATTAAAAACAACATTAAGATTTTGTTTTTCGCAATATTCTTTTTCTTCAAGATATGTTGCGTTTTCTCTTGAAAAATGACCTGCCCATCTTGTTACAAACATTGAACTGTCAATAGTTTCGTCTTCAACAAGAGATGTGAGAAGTGTTTTGTATTCAAGTGATTTTGTAATATCGTTTGCAGTGACTCCGTGCTTATCTGACCACACACCTGTGAGAATTGAGCACCAACCGGGGGCAGTTGATGTGTCTTGAGTATTTTCAGCAGGGTAGTTAACACCGCCACAATATGAAAGCTTCATTGTTGCACCGTCAAGATGCAATTTAGATATAGCACCCTGGTATTTCATAGTTAATATGTCTGCACGACAACCGTCATAACCAATAATAATTGCCTTTTTCTCAGTCTTGCCCTCAGCAAGAGGTGAGTTAAAGTGATTTTTTACCATATTGTAAATTTCTGTCTGTGGAACAGCGGTTTCAACCTCATTTTCGTATTCAACGTGCATAAGATTGTATAAGTAATTATCTTCAATATCTTTAAAATCAATCATATATCTTACAAAAGGAAATACAATAGCACTCACAATCATAAAAGCAGCCAATGAAATAATAAAAGTTTTCTTTTGCTTAGTCATAAATATACTCCTTGTTTATAAATACATTTCTTAAATTTCATAATAACATACAAATTGTAACACAAATTATTTCATATATCAATTATAATTTTCATTTTATATTGCCTTTTATTTTGTCTAGGTATTATGATGATTTTGTAAAATGCATTATAACACAAAAAACAAGACAAAAACAATAAAGCAGTCCTATTTATATAATTTTTCAAAATGTTAATTTAAGTTGCTTGCAAATAAGAAGTTTTTCCACTATAATATAAAAAGAATTTGATAATAAACTGTTGAGCATTAACTGTGCAATAGGGGAGGTAAATATGCAAAATAAGTATGATGTGATTATTGTTGGTGCGGGCCCAGGTGGAATTTTTGCAGCCTATGAGCTTGTGCAGCATAAACCCCAATTGAAAATAGCCGTTTTTGAAGCGGGTCATGCGTTAGAAAAGCGTAAATGTCCTATCGACGGTGAAAAAATCAAAACCTGTATAGGTTGTAAAAGCTGTAGCATTATGAGTGGCTTTGGAGGTGCGGGTGCTTTTTCTGACGGTAAATATAATATTACCAATGATTTTGGCGGTACCTTGCACGAGTATATCGGCAAGAAACAAGCATTGGACTTAATGAAATATGTTGACCAAATCAATTTGAAATTTGGTGGCGAGGGAACAAAACTTTATTCAACAGCGGGTAGTCGCTTTAAAACAGAGTGTATTCAGAATGATCTTCATTTGCTTGATGCATCTGTTCGCCATTTAGGAACAGACATTAACTATGTGGTGCTTGAAAATATTTATGACTATTTAAAAGACAAGGTTCAATTCTTCTTTGATACAGCAGTTACTTCTGTTGCTTATGAAAATGACGGCTATAAAGTAGTTTGCAAAGACGAAGTTTACGAATGCTCAAAATGTATCATTTCTGTTGGCAGAATCGGTAGCAAATGGATGGAGTCTGTTTGCAAAGATTTGGATATTAAAACAAAGTCAAATCGTGTTGATATTGGTGTTCGTGTTGAATTGCCTGCTGCCGTTTTTGCTCACTTAACAGACGAGCTTTATGAAAGTAAAATCGTTTACCGAACAGAAAAATATGGTGACAGAGTGCGTACATTCTGTATGAATCCTAAGGGTGCAGTAGTTAATGAAAATACAAACGGCATTATTACTGTTAACGGCCACAGCTATGAAGACCCTGCAAAGCAGACAGAAAATACCAACTTTGCTTTGCTTGTTGCAAAACATTTTTCAGAGCCTTTCAAAGATTCTAATGGTTATGGTGAATCTATCGCTCGTTTGAGTAATATGCTGGGTGGCGGTGTAATTGTTCAGCGTTTCGGTGACTTGATAAGAGGTCGTCGTTCAACAGTAAGCCGTATTGAAGAAGCATTCATCACGCCTACTCTTAATGCAACCCCAGGTGATTTAAGCCTTGTTCTTCCAAAGCGAATTCTAGATGGCATTATCGAAATGATTTACGCTCTTGATAAGATTGCCCCCGGTACAGCTAATGAAGATACACTTCTCTATGGTGTCGAAGTCAAGTTCTATAATATGGAAGTAGAGGTTGACGAACACCTTGAGTCAAAATACAAGGGACTTTATATCATCGGTGACGGTAGTGGAATTACCCATTCACTTTCTCACGCTTCTGCAAGCGGTGTGCATGTGGCACGAGATATAGTTAAATAATTGATTTTGTGGGCGGGAGGTTTACTTCCGCCTTATTTTACAAAAAAAGACCTTGCATTTCGTATGCAAGGTCATATTTTTTGAGTTTAAGTTTTTGATTATTATAACAAGCTAAGATTTGCCCACCGAAAATATTGTCGCGTTGCTCGCTTGGAGCGCGTTGCACCGCTCTGTTTTTTCGCATAATAATCAACTTCGCTTCATCTGCCACAGGCAGCGCTCGTTGATTATTCCCACTCACTTAGTTTTGATATTTAACTTGTGAAAAGGCACGTAAAATAAAGGTTTCTGAGGGGTCAAAACTGAAGAATTTAAGATTTTTGCCCATTTGCCGTATCAATACCAGTATCACGGAACAAAAACACTAACCCCGGCGGATTCACACCCACCTGAAACACTCTTTATTTACAATTGCAAATGAATTGTAGCACATAAAAAACGAGATGTCAATACTTTAAAGCGATGAAGTTAATTATTATCCCTATAACACGTATTGACATGTCGATTATAAACCCTTAAATCAATCATGATTAATCAACAACAAGTTTTGATCTTACAATATAATCATTAAGGTTTTCTATACTATTATTCAACAAGCAACAAAACTGATAATCTGTTCGAGCAATATGCTTTGATTCGTAATTTGGCATAGGCAACAACGCTCTATAGCCATCAACATAAACCATTTCAAAGGTTTTAATTAAAGACTCACCGTAATATAAATAATAATTTATACTTCGAGCATTTCTATCAGGATAATTTGTTGCCCATTCTTCTTCAAATGGTCTTTCTTCTTCATATGAATCCCATTTAATTGATATTTTACGATCAGGCATATAAGTCATTTTGCGATTATCAGGATCGATGTCCCAATGTGATGTTTTACTATTACATATTGTATGAACCAACTGGCTGTTTTGATTTGTGTAAGTATGCAATTCAGTTAAACAATCCGAGCATGGATAAACCATTGCTTCACAAAGTTTTAATAACTGTTCAATACAATGTCTTCCCGAAGTATCTTCTCCAGTAAGTGAAAAGGCTTTAATGATATTAACAAGTCCCATTCTTCCTGCATGCTTCATAATATAATCAGCCGCCTTCGTCCGAGTTTGAGTATCAGAAATTAATATTGCAGTTATTATTGGAAAGCACTTGCTTGTTTTGGAAAAATGAGAATCAGGATAATAGTTAGCATCCAACGTTTGATACAACATTTTAAGTTCCTTATCTTGAGATTGCTCAAATTTTATAAGCGTTTCCCAAATGGAATAAGAAGAATAGTTTATACCACTTTTCTGACAATTATAGTACTGCGAAATGTTATCAATGGTTAAATCATCTCTAACTACTGTACTATGCCCAGACTCCCAACCCATCAATCTGTTTGGCTCTTCAGAATCAACCGAACTCAAATCGTTAATAATATCCTCTAAATACGGACAACATTTTTCAACAACATACTTAAAGTGTGCATCGTAACTACCACTATCAAGCGTTTCTTTTGCCAACTTCAAAATGGAATTTGTACGTCTTATATTAATTTCCATTTCTTCTTCAGATAACCAACAATTTTCATATGCCGTCAATAAACACTTAGGTAAATGCAAATCGAGCATATCCTCTTTTCTGAACACAGGTCTAAAAATACTGTTATTTACTGCATTTTCAAAAAGAGCATCCGCTTTGAATATATCAAAATGCGACATCATGGTTGCATATTGATATCCAAGATCGGAGTTATAATCGTAATACGAAACATCTTTGCTTGCAACTAAGTATTCTGAAGAAATTAGACTTGGGTTTGCAATTGTTTTAAACAGAGGCAAATTTCTTGACATAATAACATACAAAACTTGGAATGTGTTGACAACACTACGATATTTTTTTAATTCACCAATAAATTGTCTTATTTCAGTATCGGTAAAATCCAATGTAGAAAGCATTTCGCCAATAAAACAAGTATTGTAATATCTGAACCAATTTTTGTATATCAAATTATACTTGTTGATTTCTGTTAAAATAGCGGTCAGTATTTCATTTTTATTGTCTGAATAAAATTCGTGAACAATGCGCCTTAAAGAAATACCGAGTTTAAAATCATGATGATATGGCACTTCTTTGCCGTCAAGCAGCATCAGTGTATAGCTGTTTAGCTCTATATTGTTTCTCCAAGTTTCATAATGATTAATGTTTGCTTTTTTTGCTCGAGCTTGAATACTTGCTTCTTGAATAATTTCCTTTGTCAAAATGCCGTACAGCACAACCGTATTATTTTCATATGATTCGGACTTATTTTGAGCAATTCTATCACACAATGTCTGAGCTAACGGAGACAACTTGCCATCGTTTTTTATTATGTATTTTAGATTGTCTTGCCTTAACAAAATGTAGCTCAAAACTTCCAAATGATTTATAGATAACTTTCCTATCGCACTTAACAACCAATCATAAAAATTTTCAATTGCCAATGCAAAGAACGCTATTACAAAATTCGAATTAGTTTCGCTGGAAGGGTAATAATCTAAATCTGTATTGCGTACAGTATGTTCCATAGTACAGATAAAATTATAAACATCCGAAATAGACACATTATCTACCATACACTTACAATACAGATATGAATAAATATCTTTGTTTTTAGCTTTTAATAGCTGTTCTTCAGAAAAATCGTAGAAATCCTCTAATGTTTCTCGAATATCCACCCCATTTGTTTTGTGATATTCTTTAACAAAATCATAATAATTGTCTGTAGTTAAATATCCTTTTATATGCAATGGGTCTATGCGTATAAAATCCCTAAAATCTTCAATTTGTTTTGTGCACAAATATCTTCGCAACTCTGACGAATAAGCATATGATTCCGATGATGGCACCAAAAATTTTTCCGTGGAAAGCCAAGGAGAATTCTCTCCTCTCATGTATACATCACCCAAATATGCTTCAAAAAAACGAAGCGTGAGCACCTTTTCAAGATTAGCACTTAATGTATTTTCTTTTAGTTCTTGAATCAAAAAAATATGTAAAATGAAATCCCTATTTGATAACAACTTCAATTCTCGTAAAATAGAAGGGTTATCGTAAAATTCATTTTTAATCGCGACGTATAGGTAAAATTCAAAATATCGCTTGTGCTTATATGAGTATCTAAGCAGTAAATCCTGAGAAGGAGATACATCAAAGAAAAGTTCGCAGACTACATCGATAATGTGGTCAACCTCTAAATAACTGCAATTCGGGAATTGATTTCTTATTATTTTTTGTAGCTCTGATCTACTAATAGATATAATTCCAGAACGTTGCATCTTTTTGGAAACAGATGCCAATATAGATGTTATGGATAAAACCTTAGGCTCCGGTAAGTTAATTAATACTAATTTGCTGTGTTTTTCTATGCGCTGCTCTACATTTAATTTAATTAAATCGACTTTCGTTGTTTTATCATCTATTTGAGTAATATTTTCACTCAATAGCACCGCAGAAAAAATATCGGTAATATCATCTAAAAATGCCGGATTGGTTGATTTTATATTTATGAGCTTTTTGCTCTTTTCGGCATTGTTTAAGCTCCTAAAATATAACTCTACATCGGCTGTTTTTAGATCGTCTATTGTGTAAACCTTGGTTTCTAAATCACGCAAAATCATTGTAAGATTGGGCGTATTAAGACGAGAAGAAAGAATAAAAGAATTATGATTATTGGTGGTGTGATGCAAAATGAATGACATTACACTGTGAAAATCAATTGTCGAAACTTCATCAACACCATCCAAGAAAATCATATATGGATTTTGATTGTTTGCTATACTAATACCAAAATCATTCAATCTATCTCTTAACAATGACTCCAAATTGCCTTTTATACAATCTCTTAGTCTTATTAAAACAGGTATTTGGATATCACAGGGTGCCGGTGTTTGTTTAAAACTTGACTTATATTTGGCTTCTGCTTTAAGATATAGTTTTTTTAATAATTCACTTTTTCCTGTACCTGCTGCACCTGTAACAATAGATAATTGATTGGATAATATTTCGTCTTGGAGCAAGGAAAACCTTGTGCCGTTTACAGATAAATCAATGAATTGCAAAGAGGTCAAAAAGGTACGTTCGTCATACGTTATTGCGCTGTTTAACAAACCGTTTGTGTCCTGAGAAGAAAAGAAAGCTCTATATAAATCATAGTTACTATCTTCGTTTAAGGCACTTTCAAAATTTGTTTTTAAAAACCAAATAATTTTTATGCCTTTATCTCGTACCAAACGTGCTATTTTGATTCGATTGGATTTAGTTGTTGATGCAAGTTCTTCTTCTGTGACATTGGGCTTGATATCCAGATTTGTGTATACAATTATGGTATTTATATGCGGATATGTAGCTACAGCCTTTTTTAAAGAGTCATACACTTCTTTATAAAGAGCATCGCCATTTCCACTTGTTGAATATTTACATTGAAACCCATAATATTTCCCATCAAACGAGATAGGTTCAGTTTCCAGTCCGGTTTGATTGTAGTTTGCGGAAAAAGCATGACTGCTTACTTTGTACTGACGGAGAAATATGTGGCGACACATAGTTTCAAATGCATCGCGCGGATTTGAGTTCTTTATTTCAAATTGGTTCCAGCTAATATTATTCATTGCTTATTTCTCCTTGTTTAGTATTTGAGCTTCATTAACTTGAATTTGTGCTAATTAGTTTATAATTTCCACTCGTCATCAAAATCAACAAGTTTATTTAATATCTTATTTGCAGATACAACATTAACCTGATTATATAAATATGCTTCTCTTAGAAGTTCATCAGGCACCATATAATCATATTTATCAATTCTCGGCGCTTGATTTTCATTGAGCACCATATTTGGGTTATCTTGATCAATCACAAGTTCTTGTAATTTTTTAGTAAGGTCATCAATTTCTAATCCACTGGTAAAACTGAAATAATAAATTGAATTAGAAATTGACCTAATATCAAGATGTTCCTTTAAACCGTAGGCAAAAAGACTCACAATTGTTCTGATTTCCTTTGTGCCTATCCAAGGACAAACATAATAAGATCTATCTGCATATTGAATAATATCACTATCTAATATACCTGATGTTCTTGCTAATTCTCTGGCATTTCCTAAAACTTCAATTGCATTTTTTTGAAGGTATGGATATATAACATCTTCTTGTAATACTCTTTTGATTCGCTGTATAACTTTCGAATCAATATCTCCACCTTCGCCATTCCATAATGGAATCTTGCTGCTTTTTGTCTGATTAACATGGATCGTTTTTCTTTCTTCATCAATGGATATTACTTTCCATGCTCTTCCCGCAAGAATAAACACCTCATCAATTGCAGGGCATTTATTTAATGTGCCGACTTCGCCGTTACTGCTCAAAACCTTATATGCTTCCTCTTCTTTAAAAACAGCGTAAAATGTAAAATGATTACAAATCTTTTCGCCTTTTAAGCCAACTATTATTCCACCATTGTCCAATCGTTCAATATATTCTTTCTCTAACATATATTTCAACAAAACACGATACTCGTCAGCAGAAATAATATTTTTAAATGCTGGAAGCAATAACACCTTCTGAGCAAGTTCAGACGGCATTAGTTCACCATAAGACATCAAAATACTTAATGTTTGATGAGCCAATAAGCTAAATGGCTTTTTCTTCTGTTCAAAAGGCTCAACCCAACGCTCTTCTAAATATAACTGAATAATAGCAATTGAGCGCAATAAATCCCATGGAAGTGCATCTAATGGATTTTTATGGGAAGGTTTAAACAGATTAAGAAACATCATTTGAGATTTTCCAGTTCTTCTACCTGAACGTCCTAATCTTTGCACAAAGCTGGAACAAGTGTACGGGGCACCTATTTGAATTGTAGAATCCAAATCACCGATATCAATACCTAACTCAAGTGTTAATGTGGCAGCAGCAACAGTCGGCCCATCATTATCACGAAGAGCCTCTTCCGCTTCTCTTCGTAATGATGCAGAAATACTTCCATGATGAACATAGAAAACATCATTTTCATTACGTCGAGCAGCTTCTTTTTTCATTTCATCTATTGTTTTTTCTGCATTACCTCTGCTATTTGTAAAAATCAAACACTTTTTATTGTGGCAATTTTCATATAAAAAAGAATTATATTCATCAAGCACATTATTTGCTTCTAATTCATTTTCAGGAATAACAAATGATTCTGCACAAAGTGAAATTGTTCTTTTATGAGATTGAATACCAACAGATATAGCTGTTCTATCGCTACCAGCACAAAGGAATCTCATTGCCGGTTCATAGTCATTTAATGTTGCGGACAATCCTACTCTTCGAGGATAACAATTTGTAAGTTTTTCTAACTTATCAATCAAACACAAAACTTGCAGGCCTCTATCTTCACCCATCAAAGCATGTATCTCATCAATAACAATAAATCGCAAATCAGAAAACAACCTGCTTGCATCACCTGGGTGTCTCATAATTAAGGCTTCTAATGATTCAGGAGTAATCTGCAACACTCCTTTTGCAGTCTTTAATGCCTTTTTTTTATGCGATTGCGAAATATCACCATGCCACGACCAAACAGGAATATCAACATCATCCAACAAATCATTTAATCTCTCAAACTGGTCATTAATAAGAGCTTTTAAAGGTCCAATATACATAATACCGATAGAATCAGACGGATCATTATCTAATAAAGTTAATATCGGAAAGAATGCAGCTTCAGTTTTTCCTGAAGCTGTACCGGAGGCAATTATCACATGCTTGTCTGTATCTAAAATTGCATCACAAGCCTCAACCTGAACCTCTCTTAAATCAGTCCATTTTTTACGATATATGTATTCCTGAATAAAACCGGCATAACGTTCAAAGGCACTTCTACTCATATATCAAACTCCGCAAACAAATTATCACTTTCTTCATCAATTTGTTCAGGGTCTTTTTCTGCACTCTGCACAGAAAATCCCTGCTTATTAATTAATTCATCAAATGTAGTTCCGGGATTTTGGTGAAGAATATTTAATAATCCGAGAAAGTCTCTTGTAACTTCTCGAGGTGTAAGTAATTGGTCTGCACCTAATCTTCCAAGAACCATATTTAAAAATACAGTAAGTTCTTTTTGTCCTAAATTGCATTCATATGAATAATGTGAACTATGCAATTCACAAAGACGCTCAAGTAGTAAATATATTTCTTCAGCTGTCAGCTGTTCAAGCTTAATAACAGGACTTGTAAAATCAACAAAACCTTTAATCGCAAAACGGTTGTCCGCGAGACGTGAACGCAAAGCTTCATAGCTAAACAAACCTCTGCGTTCATCATAAATAAATTGGGGAGTACCACTCATAAATACACCAATATATTCTGCTTTGCCTTGCATTGTATCATTAAAGATTGTAAGAACCTTTTCGTAGTTACTGTCTCTTGCTTGCTTGTGATTTATCTTATAAAGATTTACTCCTTCATCAATAAACACGAGTAAGCCTTTATATCCAGCTTTTTTCACAAAAAGAGCAAAAAGCTTTAAGAACTCATACCAATTTTGATCATCAATAATACTATCAACAGGAAGCTCTCTTTTTGCTTCGGTTTTGTTTGCATACTCGCCTCGCAACCATCTTAAAGCAGATGTTTTTAAGGCATCATCTCCGTTCTTCATACCTTTCCAATAAGAATCTATTACATTTGAAAAAGCAAAACCATATGCCATTTCTGAAAGTTCAGACAAAACTTCTGCTATTTTATCGCTTACTGCTTTTATCAATGCAGGATCATTGACTTGTAAATTGTCTTCCTTTGCTATTGTAGTTTGCATAGAAGCAATCCATTTTTGCAAAATTGATTCCAAAGCACTTCCTTCCGGACGTGTTCTTGTTGAAAGATGCTGTATCAACTCTCTGTATGTAGCTAAACCTTGTCCGCCTGCACCTGTTAATCTTCTTTCAGGAGACAAATCGGCATCCATAACAACAAAGGAACGCTCCATTGCATTATTACGGATAGTTTGCAATAAAAAGCTCTTACCACTACCATATTGACCACAAACAAATCTAAAAGCAGCGCCACCATCTTCAATAGTTGCTAAATCCTGTAAAAAGGCATTTACTTCACCATGTCTACCAACGGCAATATGCCTTAAACCAATTCTTGGTACAACACCTGCTGTTAATGAATTTATCAAAGCCGCAGATTCGCGACGATTTATTGTTACAGCCATAAATTAATCCTCCTGTTTCATTGCATCTTTTAATTCATTTTCATATTGTTCTAATACGCAAATTTCATCACTAAATGTATCTATCAAAATGTCACCAATAATTTGTGATGAGATATCGTTAATTTCGTCAATTAGCATTTCCGGCATTGATAATTCAGCATTAGCAATCTCCTCTAATTGCGAACTGATATTCACCCTGTTTAAAATAACGCATATAATTGTCTGCTGTATCGGAGACAAAGTTTCAATTAATTGTTTCAACTCATCTGAAAGATTATCTACAGTAAACATTGAACTGTTATCAGTCTCTTTTATTTCATCACCACACTCGAATTCATCAAGGTGATTATATATAAATTCAAACTCATCCCTATAATCATCTTCTAAAAGGAGATGGTTTTCCTCTACTACCAATATAGCACATGCTAAATATTTTAAAGAAATCTCGTTTACTTTATCGACAGACGGTTGGACTGATGAATCATAATTAATCTCCCATGAATTCGAGTGTAATTCATTAATTAAAGAACGACAATATTGTGGTATTAAACCAAAGATTGTCTTTACAACATCAATATCCGTCAACAATTCTTTTTGTTCTACAGAGTCATCAGATACCTCAAGAGCATCCCTTACCGCATCGGATTGATTTCTTAACTCATTAATGTTATTGAAATCAAGATTTACTTCAGCTTTTTTAGGAACTTCTGTGGTTGTTTTCTTTGGCGAATACTCCTTAATCAAAAATGCTTTTACCATTTTAGCGGTTTCATCGTCTATCTCAACGCCTCTCAGACGACCTCTTGAACCGTATAACTCTCGCAAAACATTTTCGGCATAGCGAACCAATTCGTTGATATAACTACGTAATTTTTGGCTGCTTGTGTAACCTTTTACAGACACATTGATTCTTTTATTTGCGTTTATACAGTTTGCGCTTTGAAAAGCATAGTAGCTTTGTTGTTTCGTACGCTTTGGACCGTAAGTTTCAAGAATACCTTTACCCTTATTTTTTATCAACATGGCATCTGCTAATGCCACTACTCTTGGGATAGCTTCATTCATTAATAATTGATGACCTTCTTTATAAAATTTGCTGTTTACTAATGAATAGTCACACAAAGCGTCAATTAATGCAAATGAGAGTTTCAAAGGCTTTTCAGTGCTATGAGCATCAATCAAAATATCTCTTATAGCAGGTTGATATGGTAAAGAAACATCATGACAATCTGGAATGCGATATTCTAAATTATGCAATTGTGCAAAATCAAATAGCCAGTTAAGTAAATAATGGTCAAGTTTAGGATGTTCAGCTCTATAGGTTGTCCACAACGCAAGAAGTTGATTATAACCATCTTCAGGATTTTTCCACCCAAAACCACTTAACAACTCATATATGTGTACAAATATATATGATAAATCAGTTTTTAAGTACACGGATTGTCTGACTTGAGTTCTCCAGTAAAAATACCAATTTTTCTGTTGTCTATTCATACTGTCGTATGACGGCCAGTATTGCATGAAAGGAACAAAAGGTGCTTTATCACCGGTTTTGTTCTCCAGTTTCGCCATATCCTTGGTAAAATTAGAACCATATCTGTAATCATCATCAAAATCAAAGGTTAATCTGTCATCTGAAATACTTGTTTTGATTCTTATTGCTCCTACCGAAGTATAAATATTTTTTGTTTGCTGAGCATTTGCATCTATTGCAGGTATAGCCTGAGATTTTTCTTCTGACCCAGAAACAAACACATCTGTGAAGGGAGAAGAATTACTATTATTTTGATTGTTGATTGTTTTTTCGGAACTACTTTTTACAGATTGTTTTACTTTTTCAACTTTATTAACAATTACATCTTTATTAATTTTAGTTTTAGCATCTTCTAAAGATGAGCTTAACGACTCCTTATAACCGTTAATTTCGTCAACTAACTTTTTGGTATATGTTGATGCTTTATTACTATTGTTTTGTTTGTTATACTTAATTGGTCTACCTACTTGGTCTGTAAATTTTCCGGATAAAATAAGAATCAAATCTATAACATAACCGAAGCCAAAACACCCCATAGTGAAAAGATATACCAGTCCTGAAGTTTTCTTACCTGCATAAAATCTATGCAAACCTAAATGCCAAAAGAAAAAACACAAAAGGAATAATACACCCCAAGATTTATCTGATGAAATATCATCACGTTCACTTTGTTTTACTTTGATGAATTTATCAAAAGCTATAGCAGGAACAAGAAAGAAATTGCTGAAAATAATATAACCCAACAATAATATTGTTATATCATCGGAAGTTAAATTACCTTCTGTTCCAACTGCACAAGCAAATGTTACAACAAACATACAAAACATCCATATGAAAATTAATATTTTAGATGGCAGCTTTAATTTTTTTATGTTTTCTATAATTTTTTTCATAATGATCTCCAAAATATAAATATTATTTCCCTATTTCTTCCGGAACAAATTCCATAATATCATCCACACCACAGTTTAATGCAGCACAGATTTTACCGAGGGTTTCCACTGTGACGTTTTCGCCCTTGCTCATTTTTGTGATTGTGTAATTGCTGATGTCAGCGACCTTTGCAAGGTCTTTTTTCTTCATATCGTGGTCAATTAAGAGCTTCCAGAGTTTTTTGTAACTAACAGCCATAAATACACCTCTTAAATATAATAATCCACTTATAATTATAACAATCTGATTTTGATATTGCAACAAAAAATCGAGTTAAAACTACATTTTATGTTAAAATATTAGCAGTATAATGTTGTGCACTTTGTATATATAACCCCTTATATATAATAATGTCGAAAAACATAAAAAGTAACGCAAAAATTTTAAGGAGCAGTAGAAAAATCTACTGCTCCCAGTTTAATTACGTGTTAATCAGTTCGTGATTTACAATTTCTGTTGCTCGGTTATAGACATTGTTCATTGAACGCACCCAGCATATCTGGTCTCTTGCTTTCAGTTCTTCGTTGATATTTTCATCCTTGCAGATTTCTTTTACAAGCTGATTAAACATCTTTTCTGCCTGTTCATCGACTTCCTGCAAATGCTTCCAAAGTGTTCCGTCGGCAAGCATTGTTGTAAAGGTAACGGGTCTATGATACATAAGGTAGTCCTTATGTGCAGTGCCCCATCTGCCGAGAGGAGCCTTTGCTTCTTCGGGTAAATCAAGATTCGGGATTCTATAATCTCCAACTGTTCTATAAGTTATTTCCATAAATTTATCTTCCTTTCATTTTACAAATACATCGTGTGTGAATTTTGCACCGAGCCGAAAACCGGAAATAAAACTGTCGGCAATGCTCATGCTCAGAAATTCGTTGTATAAATTTGTGTATTGCTGAAGCAGTTTCCTTTCTTCTTCGGATAGCTTTTCTCTGAACTCATCTTCGTTTTTAACGAGTGAGTTCAGTTTCTTTTTAAGGGAAGAGCCGAGCTCGGGACTGAGCTCCTGCGGCTCTATGTTGCCGTAATAAAATTCTTCAATGAAGCTTTTCATACCGACCTACCTTTCTTTTCGTGGATTTGGTTTTCTGTAACGTGCCTGACGGGAAGCTCTTTCTGTTTCTTTTGCCTTGACTACAAGAGAATCAATCTGTTCATCACCGAAGATTTTACGAAGCAGCTTATAGTTCTGAACTTCTCTGTTGAGCTTTTCATTCTGTTCAGTTAGAGTGCGATTTTCAGCCAACATTTGCCCTGTATTGACCTTATCAGCCTTACCCCATAACTTTATACTATTAAGCTGTGTCTGTAGTTCAAAACACTTTCTTACCGCAGTTTTTGCAAGGTCAAGAAGCTTTTTGAAAAGAGGTTCAACAAACTTTGACTTATAAACTTTTGCTGTCATCAGAGGCGGAGGTTCAGGTAATTTAAACTCATCAGTTTCATAAAAGTCTTCTGTTATCTCACTTATATCTGAATTAAACTGCATCAGAGCTTCTGCCTTTTCGGTCAGCTCTTCAACCTTAAGATTCAGTTTTTCAGATTCTTTTGTGAGCTTTTCGACTTCTTCAGAACGCATTTTCTTTTCGTAATCATATACCGATAAGTGTTTTTCGTGAGTGCCTTTCTGCTCCCATTGAACACCGTAACATTCCATAACTTTTGAAAGTGCTTCCTTTTCGGACTCAACCCACAGACTCCATTCGGTTTCATGTTTTGAGTTTCCGACAAAGCCTTGATTCGCTAATGCTTGTTTTAATGAAACTCTTGTATCAAGTCCTCGTTTGCTTTTTGTTGTGAACGGTACGAAGTCGATATGCAGATGAGGTGTTGCTTCATCCATATGAAGATGAGCGGAGAAAACTTTTAAGCACGGATTACGCTTTTGAAAATCCTGATAATACTCATCAAGTATTCTCTCGGCAAGTTCACCGTCGGGAGTTTTTGAATTCATATTTTCACAGTTACCGACCTGAATTATGATTTCGTGAAAGGACTTTTCCTGTTTACCTGAACGGATTTTCTCGTAGTAGTTTTCGATTTTTCTGTCGGCACGTTTTTGTTTTTGGTTGTATCTTTGTAGTGCATCATCGAACAATTCGTGGTACACATCTTTGATTTTTTCATTGCAGTATTCGGTGTTCAGCGGAGTTCTTTCAGGGTCTGTGTTCTTTGCGTTGAACTCTCTGCTGTTATGATTCACCGAGCCTTTGCCTACACATATACTTATTGTTCGTCTTATAAAATCACTGTCCTTCTTTTTTATAATCTTCAAACCTTATAAAGGTTCTGTTACTCTTGTCAAGAGTAACGCAAAAGCACTTATGACATACCTCGTACATCATAAGCTGCAATTGCGCTCTCCGAGGGTTTAAAAACTGCATTTCATCGCAGTTTTCTGCGTCAACCGTGACGACCGTGACAACCTTTCTGGCAGTGCGTTTTAAGTTGACACGGTTGACGCGGTTGTCACGCCTGCAGCTCGAATCTGATTCTTCTGCATGCGTGTGTGCGTCTGCTTTCATAGAGAATATTGTACTCATTAAGCAGTCGCCCGGCGGTGACATTAAGCTTCATGCCTAACGCATTCGGCGTAATGTCTAACATCAACAAATCCCTGAGTTCGGAAACAGTTCCGTCCCATACAGGATTTTCAGCTGTAACTTTTTCTGCTATCGCTTCAAGCAACGGGTCAGGTTTTTCTTTCCAAAGTTCTGTTTCAACTTTTTCAAGCTCCCATATAAGACTATCTTCATTCCTTGTAAGAAAAAGTTTTTGGTCCTGCTGGTCTCTTCCCGAAACTTCAAGTGTCGCAGTTTTTGATGTTCGTTTTTCTTTTTGCAAAAGGAATGCACCATCTGCTGCACCGAGCAAACCGTTGGTGCCCGAAATCATATCGAACTTATCATCGAAATTTTGTTTGCGGGTGTGATGCACAAGAAGCAAACATATTCCGTATCGGTCAGAGAATTTTTTAAGCTGAGCGATAACCTCATAGTCACTTGCATAGGAATACTTTTCTGTTGCTGACTCTCTGACTTTTTGCAAGGTATCAATTATGATAAGTCGGGTATCTGGGTTTTCACTTATAAACTTTTCAAGCTGGTCAAATAGTCCGCCGTTTAAGTTCTTGGCCGAAACGGAAAAATACAAATTGTCTGTTCCGTCAGTTCCGAACATTCGGTAAAGTCTTTTCTGCAGTCTTGAATAATCATCTTCAAGAGCAAGATATAAAACTTTACCTTGTCTGACTTCGTTCTCCCAAAGCTCTTTTCCGGTGCTTACATGATAAGCAAGCTGTGCCATAAGGAAGCTTTTACCCACCTTGGGGGCACCTACGAAAAGGTAGGTGCCGGGGTAAAGTAGTCCGTCAATGATTGCAGGTTTGTTGAGGTAAGCCGTGTCATAAAGCTCACTCATCGTTACCGTTTTCATATATGACGGGTCTAAGGTTTTGCGAAGTTCTTTTTGCAATCGCATCATTTCTTTGAAATCATACTTGCTTTTTTCTTCGCTTTCGGGTATACTATCTACAGTTGTTTGATTTGACTGTCCGTCATCTGCGCCAACAGATGAGAGTGGGACGGTCTTTTCTTTTTTTACATCATTCATTAAAATCTCCTTTCAGTTCTCGAAGTGTTTCGGTGATGAGCTTTATTATTTCAAGCATCTCATCGGTCACTTCTTTTTTATTTTTAAGTTCTTCGAGCACCTCGGCAAGATTGTTGCGAAGTGCCTTGAATACTCTCGGGTTACCACCGTGAACAATTATGTCCTGCTTCATACATCGGCGGTAGCAGTATTCCTGTTTGCTCAGCCCCGATATTGCAACGACCTTGTTTATCTGTTCGTTTTCTTCGGGGGAGACTCTGAAGCCAACCGTTATACTGCGGAAACGGTTGTGCTTATCAAGATTTTTTGCTGACATTTCAAGCACGCTCCATATTAAGTTTTTCTGCAATCTCCGTTTGCTTTGACGGGAAGAGATGTGCATATCTGTAAGTGATGTCGATGCTCTCGTGACCGACCCTGTCCGCAATAGCAAGAGGTGTGAATCCCATATCAATTAGAAGTGAAACGTGTGAGTGTCTTAAATCGTGAATACGGATTTTTTTAACTCCCGTTTCCTTGCAGCCTCTTCGCATTTCGCTGTGAAGATAAGCTTTGGTTATGAGAAACACTCTGTCATTCTTCTTCGGCTTGTAAAGTCCTTTGAAGTATCTTTGTATTTCATCACACAAAAAGTCAGGCATCACGATTGTGCGATTGCTCTTTTTTGTTTTCGGCGTAGTAACAACATCCTTACCCTTGATGCACTGATAAGATTTGTTGATTCGTACTGTCTGCTTCACAAAATCAAAATCACCGTAGGTGAGAGCCAACAACTCTCCGAGACGGATACCGCACCAATAAAGCATTTCAAATGCGTAGTAGGATAACGGCTTGTCCATCATCGCATCGGAGAACTTTGTGTATTCTTCCTTTGTCCAGAAGAGCATTTCCTTTGTATTCGCTTTGCCCATGTTGCCAACCTTTGATGCAGGATTTGACGGTAGTTCATAGAAATTTACAGCGTGATTGAATATTGCACTGAGCTGATTGTGAATTGTTTTCAGATAACCCGAAGCATACGGCTGACCGTTCTTATCTCGGTATGTCATCATTTCTTTATGCCAAGCCATTACATCATGAGGCTTGATTTCGCACATCTTCTTTTTCTTGAAGTACGGCAGGATTTTAAGCTCAATAACACTCGTTTTCATAACCCAAGTGTTTTCTTTTAGTTTTTCTTCAAGGTCGCTTTTGTAGATATCATAAAACTCCTCAAAAGTCATATTCAGGTCACCTGTGCTTTTGTTTAGAAACGTGTTCTCCCAGGCAACTGCATCCTTACGAGTTTTGAAGCCTCGTTTTACCTTACGTGCATTTTCGCCTTTCCAGTCTGTGTAGTAAACCGAAACATACCACGTGCCGCGTTTCTTGTCTTTATAGACAGCCATTTCATCATTCCTTTCTATTTTTAATCTTTGTCAGGCATGCCGTAAATCTGCTCAGAGAGATAACGGCGGCTGACTTTGCCTTTGATTACGAAGAAGCCTTTTGCTTCAAGCTCTTTGTTGAGCTTTTCCATAATCTGATAGGCAAGTGTTTTGGAAATACCAAGCTCTTCGCTGATTTCCTTTGCGTTCATTAAAACTGCCATTTTGTTTTCCTCCTTTCAGTTAGTATTTATTACAAGTCGGTTGACCGACATTGAATACTGTAATTTCTTGCGTTTTTATGTCTTACTTAAAAAGTCCTCTCAAGGGGTAAGGATTTAGAAGGGCCAAAAATAAACCAAATTGAGAAAAAATTTTCAAAAAACTGAAACTTTGTAGCTTTGCACAAAACCAACATCTTGGTTTTGGTTGTTTTTACCCCTTCATATATGTAAGGGTTTCAGAAGGGTGAAAATTCGGTTTTTTCAAAAACTTTTTTTAATTTTTAAATCGTCTTGAAAATGTCCCCTCACTAGTTGGGACAGAGAAGGGCATTTTCTCACCCCTAAAATTGAAAAAAGTTTCAAAAATTTACAAGTTTGTAGAAACTGACGAAAAATACCCCTCACTTGTAAGGAACGGGAGAAGGTAAAAATGAGGTATATTTCTGAAAAAACTTTTCAAAAATTGAAAATTTGTTAAATCTGCCGAAAAAAATACCCTCTACTTGTAATGACTGGGAAGATGTAAAAATAAGGTAGTTTGCCGAAAAAACTTTTCAAAATGCAAAAGTTTGTTAAATCTGCACAACAAAATTCACAGTATCACGCTGCCGAAAAATAGGCATAAAAAATACCTCTCTCGAATGAACTAAGTGTTCAAACGAGAGAGGTTTTCTCTTGTATGAAATTAATGTGGGAAAGTCGTATACAGTATCATTTTCGTATCACGAGGCTTTCTGAAAGTCCCGAAACCCTTGATATATAAGGCTTTGTGAACTTTTTGTTTCTTATTCCCACTCAATAGTGCCGATTGGCTTTGGAGTAAGGTCATAGAGCACACGGTTGATGCCTTCAACCTCGTGTGTGATTCTGTCAGTAATCTTATGAAGCACTGCGTAAGGAATTTCTTCGATTGTAGCGCTCATAGCGTCCTTTGTGTTAACTGCACGGATGATTGCAGGCCAACCTTCGTAACGGCTTTCGTCCTTAACACCAACGCTCTTAACGTCAGGCACAGCAATGAAATACTGCCATACTTTTTCAGCAAGACCGCAGTTGTCAAATTCTTCACGAAGAATTGCGTCTGCTTCACGAAGTGCGTGGAGTCTGTCGCGTGTGATTGCGCCGAGGCAACGAACACCAAGACCAGGACCTGGGAATGGCTGACGATAAACCATAGCGTGTGGAAGACCAAGTGCTTCACCAACAACACGAACTTCGTCTTTAAAGAGAAGCTTGATTGGCTCAACAAGCTCAAAATCAAGGTCTTCAGGAAGTCCGCCAACATTGTGGTGAGATTTAACAGCCTGTTTGCCTTCAGCCTGCTTAATGCTTTCAAGAATATCAGGATAAATTGTACCCTGTGCTAAGTATTCAACGCCTTCAAGCTTTCTTGCTTCGTCTGCGAAAACATTGATAAATTCTGCACCGATAATCTTTCTCTTGCTTTCAGGGTCAGAAACACCTGCAAGAAGGTCAAGAAAACGGTCAGTAGCATCAACATAAACAAGGTTAGCATCAAGCTCTTTGCCGAAAACTTCAATAACATTTTCGCTTTCGTTCTTTCTCATAAGGCCGTGATTTACATGAACGCAAACCAACTGTTTGCCGATTGCCTTGATAAGAAGAGCAGCAACAACTGATGAGTCAACACCGCCGGAGAGAGCAAGAAGAACTTTTTTGTCGCCAACCTGCTCACGAACAAGCTTAACCTGCTCGTC
>JAFYSE010000002.1 GCA_017546665.1 Clostridia bacterium
GAATTCTTTCTCTTTCGCCTTCACGAATCTTAACGTGTACTTTAACAACGTCACCGACTCTGATTGCTGGGTCTGCTTCTTTAATGCAGCCCTCTGTCATCAATTTTAATGCGTCCATAACTAACCTCCGATAATATTTTTTTCAAGTGTTCGTACCAAAGTTTAGCAGAGGACCACCCGAGATAATAGTTATTTTTTTGCAGTTTCCCACAAATGCTCAAATATGATATCACAAGTCAATATAAAATGCAAGAGTTTTTTTGAAAAAGTTTAATTATAAAAAAATACGAACTGTTTCACCTTGTCTGCTATTTATTGTTACTATTTCAAAATTTTTGTACAACTTTGCTTTTTTTATTATTGGCTTTATATGTTTATATTTTATTTTAAGAAACAAATAATTGTTTGTAATTAAAAACAATTTTAAAATCCAAAATAAAAATCTGTTAAAAAGTAATCCATTTGGTACTTTTTTAGTTTTGATTACATTGTTTTTAGGGTAAACAACTTTCATTTTTCAACGACCACCCTAACAATATCACCATTTTGACTTTTTACATTAACAAACTCCCCAAGCATACCCTTTTCAACCATAGCAAATACAGTTTCAAAATCAACTCCGCTCAAATCAACACCTGAAACCACAGATGAAATACTCTTACCTACATTAGCCATTTCTTTTACAATAGGATACGGCACACTCACCTTTACATTATCGCCATTAGCCGAATCAACATAAACACGAACCAAAAGCTCATTTTCATTGATTTTCTCTGTCTTTTCATATTTTACTTTCGATTGAACATTGTCACTTTTGAAAAGTTCATCAATAGTAATGTCATAAAGATTTGCAATATTGGGTAAAGTCATAATATCCGGACAAGCAATATCATTTTCCCATTTAGAAACTGCCTGTGCTGACACACCAAGCTTTTCAGCAACGTAATCCTGAGTAAAACCTGACTGTTTTCTCAACTCATAAAGCTTTTTGCCAATTGTTTTTTCCATAAAAGTCACTCCTTTGAAATTTCGTAACCGATTACAACTGCATTGTATGGCTAAAAATTCAAAAAGTAAATGTAACAAAAGTTGATTCTTTATTTTTCAACCGTTGGTTGAATTTGTTTTGACTGTTTAAGCATTGTAATTGTTGCGATTGCAGTAAATGAAAATTCAATAATTTGGAAAAAGCTGAAAATATCTGTTGTAAGCTTTTCTGCAAGTAAGCCGAATACTATTGGTGACAAGAGAATACTGACATAAGAAATTGCACCTTGAAGTCCTATAAATGATTGCGCAATATCACGACCCATATGAATCGGAGTAAGATGTGTCATATTAGGAAAAACCGGTCCGTTGCCCAGGCCTATCATAAAAAGTCCTGCTGTACAAATTACAGGATTTTTTGAGAGTGTAAGGAGAATTGCAACAAAAGTTATTAACTCCCCTATTACAATAATTGTTTTAGGTGGGATTTTATTTGCAAAAATGCCTGATATAAATCTACCCAAAGTCATTCCTATAAAATATAACATTGTCATTTCTGCTGCTTTGTCGGGAGTCAATCCTTTTGAATTAACAAGAAATGTACTGCACCACACAAGACATACTGACTCAATTGCACAAGAGCCATAATAGATTATAAGGCTTGAACGGGCAATCGGCACTTTAAGAAGCTCAGGAATTGAAACAACTTTTGATTCGTCATATTCCCCTGCCTCCTCTTTTTTCTCTTTAACCTTATTCCAGATTGGAATTGACAGGAAGCACATAATTGTAAGGGCAAGTTGGAAAACGAACATTATTCTGTATCCACCCTGCCAATTATTGCTTTGCTTTAATGCTAAAGACATTAAATACGGACTCAACGCAACACCAACGCCATAAGAACAATGAAGAAAATTTACGTGAGTTGCCTTGTAATTAAGTGCAACATAAGTGTTAAGTACATTGTCAATGCCACCTGCACCAAGTCCCAATGGAATTGCAAAAAGACAAAGCATTAAAAAATTCTTTGAAAATGAAAATCCAAGAATTGCAGCTGCAGTAGATAGCGTACTTAATGCAACAGTAAGAGGAGTGCCGAGTTTTTTGGTCAGCCTTGCACTCATAAGACTTGACAGAATTGTACCTATATACATAAGCCCTGTCACAAAATTTGAGTACGATATAGGCAAGTCAAATTCCGTATAAATTGCAGGCCAGGCAGTACCAAAAAGGGAATCAGGAATTCCAAGTCCCACATAAGTAGTGAAGATAATAATTACTAATAAAGTTGCCATTACTTAAAAATCTCCATATTTTCTGTAAATGACTGAACCTTGATTATATCAACATCCTGCTCGTCAGTTTCGGTATCTTTTACTAATGCTCCGATTAAAAGCATTGGATTGATATTGATACTTGGACCTGATGAAAGAACTGTATTTAACACGAGTTTTCCGTTGTCCTCTGTTAATTCAAAAGACTTAATATGTTCTTTGATATTAACTTCTTTTTCAACTTTGTTTCTGCCTTTTTTTGATTTTTTAAGTACAATAATTTCGTCCGATGAAAGCACACTATTTGCTCTTTCTAAAAGCAATTCGTCAGGATTATTAAAGACTATTTTATACTCTGCCCAACGGATATCGTTAGGCAAAGTCTCATACACATAAATCTCTTTTACTGTTATATCAACAGGTAATGCCTTATCTAGTCTTTCTGCTAACTCGTTCAAGTCAACCTCTTCCAAAAGTCTGAAATCAACTGTTTCACAAAGACTTTCAAAACCCAAAGAAAGTGGCATAGCAAAGGTTAAAAATGCATGAGGATTAAACCCTTCAGTAAACCAAACCGGAACATTGGCTCTTTTCATAGCTCGAGTAATACAACGTACTGTATCAAGGTGAGAGATAAACTTTGCCATACCTGTTTTCTCAAAGGACATTCTAACTTCCATAGCCCATTTTTTAATTTCTGGCATCGCATTTACCCCCATTCAGTTTATTTGCACCACAAGCTGAACATTTAATTCTACAATGAGGTGTTGTTACACTTTCATGTGCTTTCTTATTCTCATCAACAAGAAATTCTTTACGGATACCATAATCCATAATATCCCAAGGAAGAATTTCATCGTATTCACGACGACGATTTGCATAAAACTCTGTTGTAAGGTTGCATTCATTAAATGCTTCTGTCCATTTTGAGAAATCAAAAAATTCGTCCCAACTATCAAACTTACAGCCCTTTTGCCAAGCCTTATAGATTACCTCGCCAAGTCGTCTGTCGCCACGAGCAAGAACACCTTCAAGAACAGATGTATCGGATTGATGATAACTAATCACGATTTTTTTGCTTGTTGTACTTGAAAGTAACACCTTTTGCTTTTCAATAAGCATATCAGCAGTGTCCTGTGGCTCCCATTGGAATGGTGTAAATGGTTTTGGTACAAATGATGCACAACTTACACTAACCTGTACACCCTTCCCCTTTGGCTTGTTAGGGTTACGATAGAAGGTGTCAACAACCTTTTGTGCAAGGTCACAGATACCCTTGATATCGTCAAGAGTTTCTGTTGGAAGTCCCATCATAAAGTAAAGTTTAACGCTTGTCCAACCACCATCAAAGGCTTTAAGTGCAGTTCTTAAAACCTCTTCTTCCGTAACATTCTTATTAATTGCATCACGGAGTCTTTGCGTACCAGCTTCAGGAGCAAAGGTAAGGCCACTACGACGGACTTTTTTAAGTTCTTCCATAAGTTCGTCTGAGAAATTATCAACACGAAGTGAGGGAAGAGAAACATTGATATTTTCTTTTAATGCCCAATCAAAAAGCATTGGAATAAGTTTTTCAATATTTGTATAATCACTTGTTGAAAGTGAGCAGAGGGAAATTTCATCATAACCCGTTGCATCACTGATACTTCTGCATTGTTCATTTATAGTTTCAGGTGATTTTTCACGGATTGGTCTGTAAATAAAACCTGCCTGACAGAAACGACAGCCACGGATACAACCACGGAAAACTTCGCCAACCGTTCTATCCTGAACAACATCAATAAGTGGCACAACAAAATCCTTGGGATAATGTGCCTTATCAAGGTCACTTACAATTCTTTTCTTTACTCTTTGAGGCGCAGTTTCAATATTTTCAACTGATTTAATTGTACCGTCTTCATTGTAATACACATTATAAAACTCAGGTACATACACACCTTCAATTTTGGCAGCTTCTCTTAAAAATTCAAGCCTTGTTGAACCTTTTTCTTTATGTTCAATAAGCAAATCTATAAGTTCATTTGTAACATCTTCACCTTCACCCGGTAAAAAGATATCAATAAAATCAACCATTGGCTCAGGGTTGCAAACACAAGGGCCACCTGCTATAACAATAGGAGCAAGATTTGTTCTGTCCTTTTTTAGTACAGGGATACCACTTAAATCAAGCATATTGAGAACATTGGTATAACTCAATTCATACTGTAATGTAAAGCCAACTAAATCAAATTCTGAAAGAGCATCGCCACTCTCTAATGCATAGAGTTTAACATCATTTTCACGCATAAGCGCTTCCATATCTTCCCAAGGTGCAAAAACACGCTCACACCAAGCATCTTCTCTTGCGTTCACAAGACTATAAAGGATTTTCATACCAAGATGGGACATCCCTATTTCGTAATTATCAGGGAAACAGAAGGCATATCTTAATTTCACATTATTTTTATCCTTAACCACACTATTAAGCTCTCCACCTGTATATCGGGCAGGCTTTTGAACTTTTTTAAGTAATTTTTCAACGTCTTTTTTTACCATAATTAACCTCGCAAAAAGTTATTCAATATATTTTACTATAAAAAACACTTTATTTCAATAATCATTCGACTGAAAGAGAGAAATAGTAAGAAAAATTGCTATTATTATCAATGAAAAATTATAACCGCTCATTATAAAAACATAAATTGCCCACAGATATATTATTGAAATGAAAAAAGTTGATGTTGCTTTTAAAATTCTTCTACACACATCAGAATTAAAATGATTTGATAAAATGAAATATAATATTGCACCACCGTCAAGGCTTTTTATTGGCAAGATGTTAAAGGTCATTAAAATCAGATTAATACAAGCAACCGTAAGGACAATTTGATTTACATAAATACAAAGGTAAATACAAGATATAAAGACAATTATGAGATTTATCAGCGGTCCACCTAGAGAAATTAAAATTTCACCTTTTGAGCTTACTGAACATTTTTCCTGTCTTATGATATTCATACCTACAATATGAAATTTTACGATTTTAGGCTTATTCCCTATTATAAGCATCATTGTAAGATGCCCTATTTCATGTAGCAGAGAAGATGCAATTGTTATAAGCAAATTTGCCGGTGCATTCAATGATATCACAAAGGTTAAAAATGCAACAAATAAAAAGGTTATTTCAATTCGAATACCACAAAACTTAAATGTCATACATTTTAACCAAATGAAAAGCAGGAGAAAAGTTTATCCCTTCCCCTGCTATATTTTCATCTTTTCCTTCTACTGTTTTTTCACTTTCCACCTTAGGAGAAAATGTTTGTTTTACTACGTTTTTGACAGTATCCACCAAAGCCGATATTGCTATATCTTTCTGGCTTATTTCTCCGTAGAATACTTTTATATTCTGCGACAAATTACTTTCAGTATGGCATACACCATACAAAACACCTGTTATTAAAAGAGATAATACAAATTGTACTATTATAACCCTTGTTAAAAAATTTTGTTTCTCATTTTCTTTTTTTCTTGTTATATTTCTTTCACGTTTTTCTCTATAAGAATTATTGTCCATAACATCACCATTGAATACTATGATGAAATTATGGACAATATGTTATCTTTTAAAGAATCTTATAATTTTTGCAAGTTCACTTGAATTAACAGTATGCTTTCCGTTGGCTGACTGAATAAAATCAAGCAACTTATTTTCCTTGTTGAATATTTCTACGCCCAACTCTGCATCATCAAGAATTTTAAGTTCGGAGTGTTCATCAACAAAATAAACTATTGGATAAATATCTGCAGTTATGTCAAAATCCTTAAACATCTCTGCCATTCTTTTACCCTGACGATAGGATTGCTTAACGGGGTTTCCAATTTCCTTTTCGTAAACCTTGTCGTTTTTACCGTGTTTGACTTGTTTCCAATTCTGTTTTGATGTTTTACCACTAATTATTCCTCTATGGTTTTTACTTTCAACAATGAACACACCATTCTTGCCGATTACAACAAAATCAAGTTCCATTGTGATACCACGATTTAGAATTACGGGGTTTGTAAGAATTGTATATTCCTTTGGAAGTTTACGAAGAATTTTAAGTGTTGCTTCTTCTCCACGGACTCCCGACTGTAATATTCCGAGATTTTTACGAAGAATAAAAAAAGTTATAAAAAGAATAAGTGAAATTACAACGAAAATAATAGGAACTGCTATGGAGATTGTTGACTTTTTAAGCAAGATTGTACACAAGAATCCTATTCCCACAACTGCAAAAACAAAAGCAAGAAGAATTGCCAAGGCAGTTTTCAAAAAAGCCTTGTTTTTATTCTGTTTTAACTGGGACTTAATTTTCACAAGTCTTGGCATACATTCACTACCTTTTGTTTAAAATACCTTTTTCATAACTGCACCATCTTTTGCAGATGATACAAGAGTTGAATAACGAGCAAGCCAACCCGATTTAACATTTGGTTCAGGTTTAACGTAAGACTTTCTTCTTTCATTGAGTTCTTCATCAGAAACCTTAACATTGATTTTGCTTTCAGGGATATTGATTTCAATAATATCACCTTCGTAAATAAGACCGATTTCTCCACCTGTAGCTGCTTCAGGAGAAACGTGACCAATAGATGCACCACGAGATGCACCGCTGAAACGACCGTCAGTAATTAACGCTACTGTCTTATCAAGTTTCATACCTGCAAGTGCAGATGTTGGGTTGAGCATTTCTCTCATACCTGGACCACCAACAGGACCTTCATAACGAATTACAACAACATCACCATGAGTGATTTTACCGTTGTAAATTGCATCAATAGCACTATCTTCTGAATCGAAAACTCTTGCAGGGCCTGAATGACAAAGCATTTCAGGAGCAACTGCACTGCGTTTAACTACACAACCGTCTTTTGCGATATTACCCCAAAGGATTGCGATACCACCTGTCTCGCTATATGGATTGTCGATTGGACGAATAGCATCTGTATTCTTAATATATGCACCTTTGATATTTTCACCAACTGTTTTACCTGTTGCAGTGATAAGTGACAAATCAAGAAGGTCTTTCTTTGCAAGTTCAGCCTGAACAGCAGGGATACCACCCGCATTATTAAGGTCGTGCATATGAGTTCCACCTGCAGGTGCAAGATGGCAAAGATTTGGCACTTTTGCACTGATTTCGTTGAACATATGCAAATCAACAGGAACACCTGCTTCATTTGCAATAGCAAGAAGATGAAGAACACTGTTTGATGAACAACCGAGAGCCATATCACAAGCAAGAGCATTACGGATTGACTTTTCGTTGATAATATCACGAGCCTTGATGTCTTTTTCTACAAGGTTCATAATAGCCATACCTGCGTGTTTTGCAAGCTGAATACGGCCACTATGTACTGCAGGAATTGTACCGTTACCGGGAAGAGCAATACCAACTGCTTCTGCAAGACAGTTCATTGAGTTTGCAGTGTACATACC
>JAFYSE010000012.1 GCA_017546665.1 Clostridia bacterium
GGTCAACTGCTGTATAAACAAATCCGCCTGCCATAATTATTTACCCTCCTTTTCTGCTCTTGCAACTCTTGCTGCATAGTCTGCATCAAGTTCGTTATTGAACTTTTCAAAGAGTGCATCGTCGATTGCACCGTAGTGCCATGTGTAGTCGCCTTCAATTGACTTGATACCTGCGCCCTTCTTTGTATCCATAAGAATACATGTAGGAGCCTGAGGTGTTTTTGCTCTTTCGATAGCAACGTCAATAGCGTCACAAAGTTCACCAATATTGTTACCATCAACAACGATTGTGTTGAAGCCGAATGCTGTCATCTTGTCAGCAAGAGGTTCAAGCTTCTTAACATCTTCTGTGTTACCGTCAATCATATTGTGGTTTCTGTCGATGAATACGATACAGTTAGAAAGGTTGTAGTGATTGATTGTCATAAAGCCTTCCCAGCATGAGCCTTCGTCAAGCTCGCCGTCACCTGTAACAACGTATGTAAGGAAATCTTTATTCTGAAGTCTTGCTGCAAGTGCTGTACCTGCTGCGATTGATGGTCCGTGACCGAGAGAACCTGTTGAAGCGTCAACGCCTACAACTTTGTTTGAGTCAAGGTGCATACCCATTTTTGAACCTGAAAGGTTGAAAGATTTAAGCATTTCAACTGGGTTGAAGCCTTTGTCGCAAAGAACAGGAGCATAAGCGATTGCTGCGTGACCTTTTGAAAGAATGAATCTGTCACGGTCGTCCCATTTTGGGTCATCAACTTTAATGTTGAGATACTTGTGATAAAGAACTGTGAGAAGGTCCATAACACTCATACCGCCACCGAAGTGTCCGCTACCTGCCCAAACCGTTGTCTGAACGCAGAGCTTACGGAGTTCAAGGGCTTTCTTTTCGAGTGCGAGCCATTCTGCTTTTGATAAATTAGCCATAATTTTCCCTCCAAGAGATTTTATTAGAAGCGGAGTCCCCACTCCGCTATAATTTGTTATTTAAGTTCAGGGTGATTCTTTGCAACTGCTGCAAATGCATCTTCAGCAATTTCAATAGACAACTTGATATCATCTTCTGTAAGTGAAGCATTGATGAAGTGGTTGTGGTGAGATGTAATAAACAAGCCACGGTTAACACATTCAGCAACCCATTCCTGATGAAGCATAAGGTTGTCGTCATTAGCTATTCTCAAATAGAAGAGTGCTGGTTCACCTGAAACTTTAAGGTCAAAACCGTGCTCAGCACCTGCTGCTTTAAGACCCTCTGTAAGTTGAATACCCATTCTACGGAACATAGTTGGTGTATCAAGAGCTTTCATCTTGTTGATACAAGCAACACAAGCTGCGAAAGGAACAGCACTCATCCAATAAGAGCCTGTATATGTGATGCCTGAAACAGTAGCCTTCATGTGTTCGCCACCGCAAAGGGCTGACATATTGTAGCCGTTTGCAAGAGCTTTACAGAAACAGATAAGGTCTGCCTTGAAGCCATAGTAATGGTCAGAACCTGCAAGGTCAAGACGGAAGCCTGCACGAACGTCGTCAATGATAAGAACAACACCGTGGTCATCACACCATTTACGAACTGACTGCCAATATTCCTTAGAAGCAGGTTCGTTGTCTTTGAAGTTACCGTGGTCATAAGGCTGAGCGATAAGACCTGCGATATCACCGTTGTTGTCGTCATAAGCTTTCTGGAGAGCATCTAAATCCCACCAAGGGCAGATGATGTTGTTAGCAACGTCTTCAGGAGTGATACCTGGGTAGTCGATTTTCTGTGCCCATGGGAAATCTCCATGGTAGTAATATTTCAAGAAGATAATCTTCTTTTTATGTGTATGTGCTCTTGCTGCCATTGTTGCAAGAGTTGTTGTGTCTGAACCATTTTTGCAGAAGAAAGCCCAGTCAGCACAAGCTACTGTGTCAACAAGTGTTTCTGCACATTCAACCATTACTTTGCCAGGTGCAGTAACACAGTTACCGAGCTTCAACTGTTTCATAGCTGCAGCATCAACGTCAGGGTCATTGTAACCGAGAACGTTAGGGCCATAAGCACACATATAGTCGATATATCTGTTGCCGTCAACGTCCCAGAAATATGAGCCCTGTGCTTTTTCTGAGAAAGAAGGCCATCTGTTAACAGGAATCCACTGACCCTCTGCAGGTCCTAAATGACCGTAAATGCCACCAGGAATAACCTTTGATGCCTGCTCAAACATTTCACGGCTTTTTGTTGTGTTATATAATGGGAATTTACTCATTTTTTCGTCCTCCTTATGCTAAGTATAATCCAACTCTATCAAGGATACGGTTTACGTTGTCAACCATTGAAATAAGACCACGGATTGTGATGTTACCGTTACCTACATGGTCGATAGAGTTAACTGTACCTGCAAAGAGTGCGTTTGCAAGTTCAATGTCGCAGAATTCCATAATTGCACGAGGTTTTTCAGGAGCCTGTTTAATTGTGATAAGGTGATTATCCTTAACACGAATTGTTGCATAAACAGTGTCCTTAATGCTAACCTGAATATCACCGTCAACAATGTTTGATGCGCTGAATTTACCGATAGAATCCTGATTGCCAATCTGTGAAATAGCAACTGCAACTGTGTAGAAGGTGCAGAGTGTGTTAAGACGGAAAAAGTCAGGGTCCTTAAGTGCTTCTGCAGATGGACGCATAACTTCAGTAAGTCTGTCTGTCAAAGCTGTAAAAGTCTTTAAAAGGAAGTTAACCTTTGTAAGACCCTTTGTTGGAATAGGTGTAACAACACCGTCGATAATTTTGTTGAATTTGTCGCAAGATGCTACAGGGATTTTAATATCACACTTGCTGTTGACGCCATCTTCCATACGGCATCCCTTAGAAGAGAATGTAAGTGTTGCACTTGGACCACCTTTAACGTCAAATGCTACAGAAACAGGATTTTCAAGAGTTGAAATGATTTCTTTAGCTTTGTCGTCAAGTTCGCAAAGGTTTTCCAATGTGCCGAGAACTGCATACATATTTATGTAAGCTAATGTTCTTGCGTCAGTCATTTTGAACGCCTCCTTAATCATATTTCAGTATAACTAAATTAAGAAATTTATATACATATTAAGAATATCAAAAAAAGCCATATAAATCAAGGAAAATACCCAAAATTTTCACAAAAAGTTAATGATTTTTTTTAACTTATATGTTATAATGTTACCAAATTAACAATGGGTTAGTTTGAGCAATTACAAAAAAGCTTAATTTTCCCTGTAAGACGACAGAATTCGGAAAGGATAGATATAAAATGGGTTTGTTTAAAAAACTATTCGGTGATTATTCTTCAAGAGAAATTAAGAGAGTTATCCCGATTCAAAAACAGGTTTTAGCACTTGAAGAAGAGTATAAAGCACTTACTGATGCACAACTTCAGGCTAAAACTCCTGAATTTAAAGAAAGACTTAAAAATGGTGAAACTCTTGACGATATTTTGCCTGAGGCATTTGCTGCTTGTAGAGAAGCATCTGCCCGTGTTTTGAATATGCGTCATTTTCCCGTACAGATTATCGGTGGTATCGTTCTTCATCAGGGTAGAATTGCCGAAATGAGAACAGGTGAAGGTAAAACTCTTGTGGCAACACTTCCTGCATACCTTAATGCTCTTTCAGGTAAGGGTGTTCACGTTGTTACAGTAAATGATTATCTTGCTCGTCGTGACTCTGAATGGATGGGTAAGCTTTATCGCTTTATGGGTCTTACAGTAGGTCTTATTGTTCACGACCTTGATGGTGAAGAAAGACGAGAAGCGTATGCTTGTGACATCACTTACGGTACAAACAACGAAATGGGCTTTGACTATCTTCGTGATAATATGGTTATTTACGCAGAACAGAGAGTTCAGCGTGGACATAATTTTGCAATCGTGGACGAGGTTGACTCAATCCTCATTGACGAGGCAAGAACTCCATTGATTATTTCAGGTATGGGAGATAAGTCCAACGAGCTTTACAAGGTAGCAAACGACTTTGCAAAACGCCTTAAAATGTATGTCGTTAAAGAAATTGACTCAAAGCAGGGAATTGAAAATACTGTTCCTGATGAGTATGATTATGTAGTTGACGAAAAGAGTAAAACAGCATCTCTCACACAGGGCGGTATCAAAAAGGCTGAAAAAGCATTTGGTGTTGAAAATCTTGCAGATGTTGAAAACCTTACTCTCCAGCATCATCTTGACCTTGCCATTAAGGCAATCGGCGTTATGAAGCGTGATGTTGACTATGTTGTAAAAGACGGTCAGGTGCTTATTGTTGACGAGTTCACAGGTCGTATTATGTTGGGTCGTCGTTATTCGGACGGTCTTCATCAGGCTATTGAAGCAAAGGAAAATGTTAAGGTTGAAAGAGAGTCAAAAACTCTTGCCACAATCACTTTCCAGAACTATTTCCGTCAATACACAAAGCTTTCAGGTATGACAGGTACAGCTATGACAGAAAGTGTGGAATTTCAAGAAATTTACAACCTTGATGTTATTGAAATTCCAACAAATAAGCCAATGATTCGTAAGGATGAAGAAGATGTTCTTTACAAAACAGAGGCTATGAAATACAAGGCAATCATTGAACAGATTCTTGAATGTAATAAGAGTGGTCAGCCCGTACTTGTAGGTACAACCAATATTGAAAAGAGTGAGCTTTTAAGTAAGGCACTTAAAAAGTTTGGTATTAAGCATAATGTTCTTAATGCTAAATATCACGAAAAAGAAGCAGAAATTATTGCTCAAGCAGGTTCGTTAGGTGCAGTTACTATTGCAACAAATATGGCAGGTCGTGGTACTGACATTATCCTCGGTGGTAACCCTGACTATATGGCTCGTGCTGAAATGAGAAGACTTGAGTTTACTGAAGAACTTATTGCTGAAGCAACGGGCTTTGCAGAAACTGATAATACGGATATTATTGAAGCAAGAAACACATATCGTGAGCTTGAAAAGAAGTATAAAGAGCAGTTAAAGGACGAGGCAGATAAAGTTCGTGAAGCAGGTGGCTTGTTCATTATTGGTACTGAACGTCACGAATCACGTCGAATTGATAATCAGCTTCGTGGTCGTGCAGGACGTCAGGGCGACCCTGGACGCAGTAAGTTCTATCTCTCTGCTGAAGACGAATTGCTTCGACTTTTCGCAGGTGACCGTTTCTATAATATTCTTGATGCCTTCAAGAGTGCAGCCGACCTTCCTATTGAAGCAAAAATCTTTTCAGGAACAATAGAAAATGCACAGAAAAAGGTAGAAGGTAACCATTTTGCTGCTCGTCGTAATGTTCTTAAGTTTGACGATGTTATGAACGAACAGAGAAAGAAGATTTATGAACAGAGAAATCAGGTTCTTGACGGATTTGATATTCACGGTGCAATTCTCAAAATGTTTGACGGATATTTTGAAGAAATGGTTGATTTCTACTGTCCTGACTCACAGTCACCTGATGAATGGAACAGAGCAGGTCTTGTGAAGAAACTTCAATATCTTGCAGAAGAGGGACTTGAAGAGAAATTTAATACAAATAAAGAATATAAAGATTATTTCTACAACAAGGCTATGGATATTTATAATGCTAAGTCAGAGGAATATGGCGAGGCTATTATGGCAGAGCTTGAGAGAAAAGTTCTTTTACGTAATGTTGACCAGCGTTGGATGGACCATCTTGATGCGATGGAAGAATTAAAACGAGGAATTTACCTTCGTTCTTATGCTCAGCAAGACCCTGTTGTGGCATTCCGTATGGAAAGCTTCGATATGTTTGACGAAATGACTTCCCTTATTCGTGAAGGAACAGTTACAACTCTTACACTTTTCCGTTTAAGAAGTGAAGAGGATGTTAAGCGTGAGCAAACAGCAAAAATTACTGCAACAAGCGGTGCTTCTGACGGTAGCGAAAAGAAACAGCCGGTTAAAAAGGGACAAAAAGTAGGCAGAAATGACCCTTGTCCTTGCGGTAGTGGTAAGAAGTACAAGAAGTGCTGTGGTGCTAACGAAAACTGATTGCTATAAATAAGCCAAAGGAGGAATAACCTTGGACGAGAATAAAGAAAAATTGGATGGTCAGCAACCGGATGTTGAAACTGACGACCTCAAACAAGAAATGGAAGACCTAGCTCGAATCTTCAAGGAAGAGCTTGATAAGACCAAGCAGGAAGCTGAAGAGTTAGCAATAGAAGAATTAGAGGTGGAGGGCTATAATCCACAAAAGGTTTCAAAGGATGACTCAAACAAAAAGTCTGATGAAGAGCTTTGCGAGTATTGTGGTGAAAGAGCAAGAGGGACAGAAAAAAATCCAAAAAGTCCTTATTGTCAGGAATGTGAGAGCCTTTTAGAGAAATGTCCTTATGATTATAAAGGCATAATTGCCGTTCTTGTAATTGCTTGTATTACCATTGGTGCTATGTTCTGTTTTGCAGTTAATATGCCGATTTTCTCAATTATGAAAAAAGCAGATAAGGCTGCAACAGAAAACAAAATCTTTACTGCTTTGATTGAATACGAATCAGCATTGGAGTTTGTTGAAAACAAGGAAACAGACCATACCTTCTATAACCTTCACGAAAAAAGAATTGAGTTATATTACGACCTTGGAAATATTGATTCTGTGAATTATGAGATTGAGACATATCTTAAGGAAGATGACCTTAAACTTCCACTTTTCAAGGATACAAGAGAAATTGTCAGCGATATTGAAGCTATGGAAGCAACAAGCGTCATTATCGGTCAGCATGTGGATTTGAATGTGATTTCTGAAAAGAATTATCAGGAAACTCTTGATGAATTGGATAAGCTCATTGGCAAGAAAATCTATGTAAAAGGTAATGTTTACAATGATAGTACTAATGAAAGCTTTACTCCTGACGGTACAGAAACAGTTTATGATGTTGATGCGGGTTGGGTTTATATTGCTAAATATCAGGCATCCGTTCTTCTTGAAAAAGAAGCAAAGGATTATGTGGATGATATGGAAAAAGCAGTTGAGTCTTCCGAGTTTATGAAGAGTCTTGCAGGATATATGTTGGCAGATGCTTATGTTAAAGTGGGTCAATACGACAAAGCAGAATCATTGGCAAAAGACCTTAAAGAAATTAACTGTGAGGCAACTGACTATTATCTTATAATGTCATTGGTATCACGTTATCGTGACAAGGATTACAATAAGGCTATTGAATATACTGAACAAGGTGTAAAGGCATTGGAAGAAAGTTCAGGAGAAACTGCTTTTGTAATGCGTTATAGTCCTGTTCTTTTAATGCAAAAGGGCATTAACCTTATTATGTTGGATAAAAATGATGAGGCAGTTGATTCAATCAACGACTGTTGTTATGCTTTGGCAGAAACATATATTGATTCCTATACAACAATGATTGTTCAGTATCCACAGGCTTGGGAAATTGCAGCTCTTGTATCACTTCAGGTAGGGGACAACGATAACTATAAGGCTATGGAAGAAAATCTTAAGCAAACAGTTGAAGATACTAAACAGTATGAGTTAGACTTGGCTGATTTAAAATCGGGTGCAAAAACACTCAAAAATCTTGTGGAAAGTGGAAGGTATGATTTAATATGAGAATAATTTATGTAATAATCAAAACTTTGACACTTCCGGGTGCAATGCTTCATGCTTTCTTTGAGCATTTATGTTGTAGAACATCGAAAATTATTATTGACGACGAACGAGTAGTACGTTTTGATGAAATGATGTCACACGTTGACCACGACCTTGCAAAAAGAAAAGGACCAAGCTTTGATATATGCTTTATTCCGTTTTTCTTCAATCTTGTTATAGGCAGTATGATTCTTATGTACGGCTCTGTTTCAATTATCTATTTCGGAAGACTTGCAGATATCTTCGGTTGGGTTTGTCTTTATTTGGGAATTGCACTTTTGACAAACATCTTCCCACAAATTGAAGATGTTATGATGTTGAAGGAAAACTATTTTCTTAACAACGAAAAGAAAATCAGCAAGGTTTTTGTAGCACCTTTCTATGGTATCTTCTGGCTCGGTGCAAGACTTGAAAAGTTTAGTCTTACTCTTGTAACATCAGTCGCATTCGCATTTGTAATGCCATATATTTTAGGTCTTTTCGTACCTGCAATTTATAATGCAATAAAATAAAAATGGATATAAATAAACCTCGGGTTATCACCGAGGTTTGTTTTTTTATTCTTCTTTTGTTTTACCATATTTTTCGTTTCTCTTTGCAACGCGTTTTTCACGAATTTTTTCAAATGCAATTTCGCTCACAATAAAAAGCACAATTACAAGAATAGCAAAGAAAATACGAATAGGAGTAACTGTTAAATCGTTTGAATACTTAACTGTTTTTTCAGCATAAGCCATAACAGTAAATGCAAGGCATAAAATTACTGAAAACAGTAGGGTATTCAATTTTTTTATGCCTTTTGTCATTTGTTTATTCCTCTACTTTTTTGATAGCAATTCCCAACTCATCAAGCTGAAGTGTATCAACTGCTGATGGACATTCTGTCATTGGCTCACTTGCATTCTGAAGTTTAGGGAATGCAATAACATCACGGAGTGAGTCTGCACCAATCATCTGCATTACAAGTCTGTCAAGGCCGATACCCATACCGCCGTGTGGAGGAGGACCAAAACGGAATGCATCTGTTAAGAAACCAAATTTCTCATAAGCTTCCTCATCTGAAAGACCAAGAAGTGTGAACATTCTCTTTTGAAGAACAGGGTCAGTAATACGGATTGAACCTGATGATAATTCAACACCGTTAAGAACAAGGTCATAAGCCTTTGCACGGACCTGAGCCTTATCTGTTTCAAGGTATTCCAAACATTCATCCATAGGAGATGTGAATGGGTGGTGCATAGCAACGAAGGTCTGAGCATCCTCGTCCCACTCAAAGAATGGGAATTCTGTAATCCAAAGAAGGTTGAATTTATCTGTTGGAATAATATCAAGTTTCTTTGCAACTTCCTGACGGAGAGCACCAAGCACTGAAAGAACGCTGCTTTTCTTTGTATCTGCTACGATAAGAACAACGTCGCCTGTTTCTGCACCTGCTTTATTAAGAAGAGTAGCCATTTCGTCCTCTGTAAGGAATTTAGCAAATGATGAAGCAAGTCCATCCGGCATAAGACGAGCAAATGCAAGTCCCTTACCACCGATACCACGAACAAACTCTGTAAGCTTGTCAATTTCTTTTCTTGTAAGAGTATTAACTGCGTTTTTAGCTGTGATACAGTAAACTGCACCACCTGCTTCGAGAGCAGATGTAAATACGCCGAATCCACAACCCTTAACTGTTTCGCCAAGGTCGCAAAGTTCCATTTCGTAACGAGTATCAGGCTTGTCTGAGCCGTAACGCTCCATAGCTTCTTTATAAGTGAGTCTTGGGAGTGGTAACTGAATGTCAACACCCATAGCATCTTTGAAAACTCTCTGAATGTAACCTTCACCAATACCCATAACGTCATCAACATCAACGAATGACATTTCAAGGTCAATCTGTGTGAATTCAGGCTGACGGTCTGCACGAAGGTCTTCGTCACGGAAGCAACGAGCAATCTGCATATATCTGTCAAAACCAGCTACCATTGAAAGCTGTTTGTAAAGCTGTGGTGACTGTGGAAGAGCATAGAAGCTACCATTGTGAATTCTTGAAGGAACAAGGAAGTCACGAGCACCTTCAGGAGTTGAACGAATGAGCATCGGGGTTTCAATTTCAATAAAACCGTTTTCATCAAAGTAGTCACGAGTGATTTTTGTAATCTTGTGACGAAGAAGAATATTCTTCTGTAAGTCAGGGCGACGAAGGTCAAGGTAGCGATATTTAAGTCTTGTAACTTCAGATGTCTGACAATTTTCAACGATTTCAAAAGGAGGTGTTTCGCTGACACCAACAATTCTCAAATCGTTAACTTCTATTTCAACATCACCTGTTGGGATATCCTTATTCTTTGAAGAACGCTCACGAACAATACCCTTTGCCATAAGAACATATTCACTTCTTACAGTAAAAGCCTTATCAAAAATTTCTCTGTCTGTATTATCATCAAAAGCCAACTGGACAACACCTGTTCTGTCGCGAAGGTCAACGAAGATAAGTGCACCAAGGTCACGACGACGCTGTACCCAACCTGCAACAGTAACCTCTTTACCTACAAAATCAGCATTAAGAGTGCCACAGTAAGCAGTTCTTTTTAATCCGTTCATTCTATCCATTAGATTGTGCCTCCCATAAGACTTGCTAAGTCAATGCCTTCCATACCGAGGGAGTCAAAACCTGACATAGCATCTTTTATAACAACTGATTGGAAATTCTCAGCAAAGTCAGAAAGAGTCATTTCTGTTTCATTACCTGTTTCCATATTTTTAAGCTTAATATTTCCTGTTTCAAGCTCACTATCACCTAAAACAAGTGTGTATAAAGCACCGATTTTGTTAGCATATTTCATCTGTGGTTTAAGACCTCTGCCAACTGTGTCAAACTGAACGCACATTCCTTCACTACGAAGGTCAGTAGCAATTTCGGCAGCCTTAATATTTGCGTTTTCACCCATACTTACAATGTAAAGGTCACATTTCTTTGGCTCTGGGAATGGAGTTTTCTGTGCTTCCATTAAGAGAAGAAGTCTTTCAAGACCTAAACCAAAACCACAAGCAGGTGATGGATTTCCACCCATTTCCTGAATAAGACCGTCGTAACGACCACCACCACAAACTGTACCTTGAGCACCGATTTCTTTTGAAACAAACTCAAAAACAGTTCTTGTGTAATAGTCAAGACCACGAACAATCTGTGGGTTAACTGTGTATTCGATATTCATAGCATCAAGATATTTCTTAACACTTTCAAAGTGGTTTTTACAATCGTCACAAAGGAATTCAATAACTGTTGGTGCCTTTTCTGCAATGCCTGAGCAAACAGGACTCTTACAGTCAAGAATTCTCATTGGGTTTCTGTCAAGACGACCTAAACAAGTTTCGCAAAGGTCACCTTTGTATTGTTCAAAATATTCTTTGAGTGCCTTGTGATAGTGTTTTCTGCATTCAGGACAACCGATTGAGTTTATTTCAAGTGCTAAATTGTTGATTCCAAGATAGTTGAAAACTTCGTTAGCGAGTGAAATAACTTCAGCGTCTGCACTTGGAGCACCTGCACCAAAACATTCAACACCAAACTGGTGGAATTCACGAAGACGACCTGCCTGAGGCTTTTCATATCTGTAACAAGATGTGAGATAGTAGATTTTTTGTGGTAAGCCCTCGTTGAAAAGTCCGTGTTCAAGGAATGCTCTTACCGCACCTGCTGTACCCTCGGGACGGAGAGTAATACTTCTTCCACCCTTGTCCTCAAAAGTGTACATTTCCTTTTGTACAACGTCAGTTGTTTCACCAACACCACGTTGAAAAAGCTCTGTATGTTCAAAAACAGGAGTTCTCATTTCGTGAAAACCAAAGTTTTCTGCAGTTTCTCTAACTGCCGATTCAACATATTGAATTTTGTAACTTTCTTTAGGGAGTGTGTCTTGAGTTCCCTTAATAGCATTAGTAATTAAAGCCATAAAAATCTTCCTTAATAATATGTTTTGCCTCCCCAAAGAGAGAAGGGGAGGCGGTTTCTTTTATAAGATTATTTTGGGTTGACAATGTCTCTCCAATCAAGGTCACCACGCTCAAGAGCATGGATAAGAGCCTCGGCTGTTGCAATATTTGTAGCAACAGGAACATTATGAACGTCACAAAGACGAAGGAGTGTATGGTCCTTGGGTTCGTGAGGCTTTGGATTAAGCGGGTCACGGAACATAAGAAGCAAGTCGATTTCATTACAAGCAATTCTTGAACTGATTTGCTGGTCGCCACCCTGAGAGCCACTTAAAAACTTCTGAATCTTAAGTCCTGTAGCTTCGGATACCATTTTACCTGTTGTACCTGTTGCACAAAGATTATGATGTGAAAGAATTCCACAATAAGCAATACAAAACTGTGTCATAAGTTCTTTTTTTGAGTCGTGTGCCATAAGTGCTATATTCATACTTAACCCCTTCTTTTCCATATTTTTCCGTGTAGATATGTTTAGCCTAAATAAAAATAGGTTTACCTGTATCTATCATAACAAAAAACAATAAGTTTTTCAACATTTTTTTACAAATTAAGTGGGATTTCTTTACCTAAAATCCTTCCCGCAATATTCTTAAAAGCAAGTTTTGCCTCACTTCGGGTAGGTAGTCCTTTTTTTGAAACAGAGGAGTACATTAATTTAGGCTCTTCAGGGACAATTCCGAGAAGTCGAAGGTATGTAATATCAATGATTTCGTCTATGTTTAAAAAGTTCCCTTTTTTTATAGCTTTTTCATTAAACCTGTTGATTACAAGACGAAGATTTTCTTCTTTAACACCTGATTTTACAAGGAGATTTCCTGCAACATAAGCACTTCTTGCACTAACGTTGTCCGGAGTTGCAACAACAATACATTGGTTGGATACAAGGGCATAGATTTGTTGTAATTCTCCCACACCTGCGGGTGAGTCGATAAAAATAAAATCGTAGTCAGGAGCAAAAACATCAATTAATTCCTTGAAAGAGTCTGAATTTAAATTGTCAGGCATTTCTAATGGTGCAGGAAGCAGATGAACTTTATCGTTGTAGGGTAAAATTGCAGCAGTCTTGTCACAACGGTTACAGATAATATCGGACCAATCATAAACAAGATTCTCTTCAAGATTTAACAGTAAGTCAAGACTTCGAAGTGCAATATCCCCGTCAATTAATAAAACCTTATGTCCTTTTTCACCAAGTGACAATGCAGTGTTAACACAAAAAGTAGATTTTCCTACTCCACCCTTACCGGATACAACTGTAAATATCTTTGCCATAATTTCGCCCCATTTCTTCCAAATATTCTACCACAAAATGATTGACATTAAAAGAATTTTTTCATACTTTTTTTAGTAATTTGATTTTAAGACAAGTATCTCTGAATATCATCATAAACTTACCATTATCAACATACTGTTTTCATCAAATAATTTACGTGGACAAGTCTATAATGACTAATGAAAATAAAGGCAGGTGAGAAAATGGAAAATCAGGAATTTGGCGTATCAATGGATAGTGGTAGGATACAACTCTCTCAGTTAGGTAAATCGGTGTTGACCCAGGTAGTTTGCTTCTTGTTGGCAGGACTTTCGGCATCAGCATCTTCTTATGAATATTTTTCTCCATTGGGAATCGCTTTTTGTAGTGGCATCGACAGAAAAAACACACTTTTTGCTTGCTTTGGGGCAATGACGGGATACATTATTTCCAATGATTATGTGTCTGCCTTCCGATATGTAATGGCATTGATTTTAGTCTATATTTTAAAAGTGTATGTAAACTCATTCCCAAGTTTCAGTCAGAGCCCATGGGTTGTGTCGTTAATTTCTCTTTTTTCAACCCTTTCAACCGGCTTGGTTGTGATGATTACAGAAGAATTTACAATCCAACAAATTGCTTTGAGAATTGCAGAGTCAGTAACAGCCTTTGGTGGAGCCTATTTTATATCTACGGGAGTTTTGACGTTAAAAAGAATTAACAGGGAAGACAGAATAACTGCGAAAGAAATAACAAGTTTGGCTGTTGCAGGACTGATGTTGATTTTAACTGCGTCGCGATTATCTTTATTGGGTGTTACACCATCGGGAGTGGCTTGCTCCTATGTTACTTTGGCGGCAGCGTATATGTTTAAGGAAGCAGGGGGTGCAATACTCGGAACGGGAGTTTCTTTAGGCTACACAATAACGGGAAATAGTCTTCCCATAGTGTTTTGCTATGCGGGAGCAGGTTTGTTTTCAGGGATTTTTTCATATTCGGGTAGAGTTCTTTGTGCTTGTGCGTACATTTTTTCTTACGGTGCAATGTTTGTGTTTTTCGGTGGCGAGGTAACTAATATAGAGCCACTTATAGAAACAGCTATTGCGTCTCTTTTCTTTGTGATAACCCCACAATCAATGCTGATAAAAGCAAAAACAAAGCTCTCTCTCGCCCTACACAATGGTACGGACAGAGAATTCTTTAATATGGCAGTTTTAAAAATTAAATCAAGTCGCTATGCCATAGGGGATATGTCGGACACGTTATCCAAGGTGTCGGAAATTTTAAAGGAGAGAGCAATTCCCGATAATGTATCCATATATCTTCGTGTAAGAGATAATGTTTGTAGCGACTGTGCAAGTTATGATAATTGTTGGAAGAATTATATTGCTTCAACATTGGGAGAATTTGATTGTATAGTTGAATATTTAAGAAAACAAGGGAATGTAACACCATCTGTAACCCCCATGTCACTACAAAGTAAATGTATAAGAATAATGTCTCTTTGTGATAGCTTTAACAAGAATTATTCGTCATATTCAGCACGGTTAGGTGCAGAGAGGAGAATTAGCGAAATGAGAAAGATTTCTGTTGACCAGTTTGATAATGTTGGTTGTATGTTGGATGATTTATTGGAAAGTTTTCAGGAGGGAATAAGTCCTAAGGGAGAAATATCTCTCAATATTAAGAATTGTCTTGAAGATATGGGGCTCTATCCCACGGTAACCTGCTACGAAGATACAAGGGAAACTTTGTTTGTAAATATTACTGTGAGTAAGCATTGTAAGGTTGATGATAAGGATATATTGGATGCAATCGAAAAGGTAACGGAAAAAGATTTTTCATTACCTGTTACGGTAGCAGATAAGGATGAAAAAATGCTTTTATTCTGGCAGAAGCCCGACTTTTCTGTTGAATGTAATTGGTTTCAGATATCAAGTAAGGATGGCGAATTCTGTGGTGATTATTTTGAGTCCTTCTACGACGGAAAGGGTAATTTTGTAGCTGTGTTAAGTGATGGAATGGGTAGTGGAAACCGTGCTGCAGTAGATGGCACAATGACGGCAACCGTTTTTTCAAGACTTATTATTTCCGGTTTTTCTTTTCCTTGTGCATTACGCCTTGTGAATTCTGCCATGCTTGTCAAAAGCCATGAGGAATCACTTGCAACATTAGATATACTTAAAGTTAATTTATATAATGGTCAGTCCATAATATATAAAGCAGGTGCATCAGTTTCCTTGCTGTATCGCAACGGTAAGGTAGGGGAAATCAAAAAATCTGCTATGCCCATAGGAATTTTGCGGGAAACAGAGTTTGCAACAGTAAAGGGAATGCTTAAGGATGAGGATGTTATTGTGATAATGTCCGACGGAGCGACGGAAAACAGCATTAAGGAAATCAAGGAATATATTGGAAAAAACGGATATTCCAATGACCTTTCACAGAAACTTTGTGCTGTTGCTAAAAGTAAAAACATAAGCCATAGTGATGATATTACTGTAGCAGTTATAAAAATAAAAAAAGGAGATTAAGGAATACTTAATCTCCATTTTTTTATTTAAGTTCAATCCACATTGCAGGACGTACAAAGGATTTGTCCATGGAAACCGGTGTCCCCATTTGCAAAATAAATCCGTCTATTTTTACAGAGGATGCAGTATATTGGGTAGAACCCGGAGAGCGTAGCCACCAACGGCAGTAATGGGTAATACTATCCAACTCTGTGCCTTTTGATGCAGCATAACTTGTTGCTGTGCATAATCTGTCAAGGTTCTTTGGGAAATATCGTTTGGCTTCATCAATGGATAAAAGGAAAACTCTATCCTTTGTACTGTTTCCACCATCAACATTGTAATCCGTGTTTTGTGGATTTTCATTAGTGACTGTTTTAATTGATGCACTTTCTGATGAGGTGAATGCAGTAGAAATAAACTCATTGTTAAGCCAACTGCGTATTTCACTATTTTCCCAAGTGATTTTATTAGGTGAGGAATGATAGCTTCGACAGTCCAAAGCGTATTTGCTGACAACGAGCATTTTTCCGTTCTGGTCTTTTTCAAGAACCTTCCACTCAATTTCTTCTTTACCGTTTGAGAAATTATTATCCTGCTCATATTCACCAAGGCAAATAATATCACCAACCTGTGCGATACTTGGATATTGTTTTAAAAGTGACGACGCCTGAGCTTGACTGTCTTTAAATTTATATAAAGACTTAAAAGTCAAATACGCATCTTCATATCTCTGTTCTTCAACAGCCTTTACAGCACTGCTATATTTGACACTTGGAATAATAACGGTTACAACAAGAACTCCCAAGGCAAAAATGGCAGAGATTGTAAGGAATACAGTAAGCAATTTTTTTCTTCGTTCCTTTGAACGTCGAGACCTTTCAATTCGTTTCTTTTCAGCAAGTCTTTCACGTTCAAGCTGTTGAGATTCTGCTTCAAGACGAGCTTGTTGAGCCCTTGCTTTTGCTTCTTCGGACTTTCTTTTCTCGTTTTCTATACGAAGAGCATTAATCTGGGCGACATTATCAGTTGGTTGGGTGTCATTTGTAGTCCCATTGGAAGAATTGACTGTTTGATTAGTAGCTATACGGGTACCACAGTACTCGCAAACGGCATAACCACCATTATCCTCCCAAACAAGTGTGCCACCACACATTTCACATTTAAGCATTGACATTTTGTTACCTCGGATTATTTAAGTGCTTTGCACTTGTTGTTTCTGTTGTTGATTAAAATGAGTAACTCGTCTGCCTGATTGTTTATAATTGCAACATCACCATTTTTCACAGCCATTTCAAAGGCTTTGAATTCATAACTGATTTTATTTTCAATTTCATTGAGATTATCGTTGCTCATAGGGTCGGAGTAACGAATTGCTTCGTAAACCTTATTAACAGCATCCTTGGTTTCGGCTGTGTTTGCTCTTGCGAGAAGGTTTTGTGCATCAACAGTAAGACTTTTAATAAAAAATGTTTGTAATTTAATTTTGTTATCTATGGCACTAACTGCATCTCCTGCAACACTTGCCTTTATAGTTGCGATTGCAACGAAAGCGAGAACAATAAGACAAATGAGAGCTGCAATCCAGCTTTCAACAGTAGGAAGTGCCATGAAAATTGAACCGGCAATCGCACTTACCACAAGACCTATAACACTTACTCTCAAGAGTGGAATGTTGTAAAAAACTTTTGTAATGTTTTCATCTTTCAGTCCAACGTAAGCACAAAGAAACTGACCTATAAATCCGACAGTGACAAGAGAGTAGCCAATCCAAAAAGTGTCAGTAAATTTGCTTTCACCATTGTAATCGGAAGGAGTAATGAAAACTATTGCATTAAAAAGAGCTAGTAAAATAACCCACACGATAGCATATAACTTGAAATTCTTACTAATTTTCATAATGATTCTCCTTATAAAATACTTGTGAGAAGCTGAGCCTTAAGGTTGTTGAATTCTTCTTCACTCAACATTCCTGCTTCTTTCATCATTGTGAGTTTATCGATTTTTGCTTTAAAGGTAGCCATATCATCTTGCTGTGTAGGTGTTTGAGCAGTGTTGATAGCGTCATTCATCATACCGCCGACCATTCCACCGACTGCACCGCCAACGCCTGCCATTGTGCCAAAACCTACGCCCATATTTGTAAATTCACCAACTGCCTCATTTTCAGCAACCTTTTCTGCAACGTCAAAGCCACGTTCTTGACCATATGTGTAGCCTTCTTGTGCACGCTTTGTAGCTTGAGCCTTTGAGTCGATAATAATTTTCTGTGCCTGTGTTTCAGCGTCAATCAATTCCTTTTGCTGACGAAGTTTAGCCTCTGCAATATCTGCATATTGACGGAAATGAAGCTCCTTGAACTGTTCATACTGTTTTTCGCCATCGGGCTTGACAACTGTTGTTACAAAGAATTTTTCAAGTGCAACACCATATTCTGCGAAATCATTAACAAGTAAGGACTTGATATTTTCGGAGAACATTGTAAGATTTTCGTCAATTTCGAAAATGTTGATTGCATTTGCTTTCATTACCTGTGCGATATATGTTTTAACACGAGTCATAAGGAAAGCACGGAAGAAGTATGTAAGCTTAGCTTGTGTAAGGAAGTTTTCAGTACCTACAAGCTTTAAAAGGAGTTTTCTTGAATCTTCCGCACGAAGGCTCATTTCACCACTTGCACCAATAGAAAGAGGGAAGTTATATGTAGGCTCCATGTATTGAACTTTTGAGTCCGTACCCCATTTTATGTTCATTTGTTCAGTTTTATTGATAAAATAAACCTCACAATGGAAAGGGGAATCCCCCGTTGCACGATTAAGTGCCTTGCTAAGTTCAGGAATATTCTGAGTTTCCAATGTGTATCGACCAGGGCCAAACAAATCAAGAGCCTGACCATTCATAAAGAAAATTGCTTCCTGACTTTCGTGAACAATCAACTGTGTAAGCGAGTTAAAATCTTCACAAGGATGTTTCCAGATAAAGGTGGTATTATCACCCTCATATTTAATAATATCTGCTATCTTTGCCATAATATTTCCTCCCCAAATGCAAGGTAAATGTTTCAACCTATTTATACAATTATAGTATGATAAATTTTTTATGTCAACAAATAATATTTAAAGCGAGATAACCTATTGAAAAAAGCATCTAAAAGTGTTATTATTCTTTTATTGAGATAAGAAAGGGGAATAACCTTTATGGCAAAGAAAGAAAAAACACCTAAAGAGGTGAATACACATCCTAACCGAATAGGTTTTAAAGATGTTGCCGGTTATACTATTGCTGAAGCAGGTAATATGTTTAACCTTACTTACATAACAAGCTATCTTAAAGTGTTTATGACTGACGTTTTGAAAATAGCACCAAAACTTGTAGGTTATATGTTCATTATTACACGTCTTTGGGACGTAATTAATGACCCACTCTGGGGTGCAGTTGTTTCTAAAAGAAAAGCAGGTAAAGACGGTAAATATCGTCAGTATTTAAGACTTGTTGCAGTGCCTTTGGGAATTTCAACAGTTATTTGCTTTATTCCTTTCGGTGACCCGAATTCTATTTTCTACAACCAGACATTGGCAGAAAAGCCCATGCTTCTTTTCGTTCTTGCTATTGTGTTGTACTTGATTTATTGTACAATGTATACTGCAATGAACATTCCTTTTGGTTCATTGGCATCCGTTATTACCGACGACCCTAAGGGTAGAACAATACTTTCAACTGCTCGTTCAGTAGGTAGTGGTATCGGTGGTGCGGTTGTTCTTCTTATCGCTCCAATGGTTATTTATGTTGGTACGGGCGTTTTCGATGAACAGACAGGCAAAGAAATTGAGGTTGCTGATGGTAACAGAATGTTCATGTATGCACTCCTTATGGGCATTTTCTCAATCGTAACTTACCTTATCGGCCATAGAATGGTTAAGGAAAGAGTTCCTGCTGTTGATGATGAGAATATAGATTTAAAGGGCGTATATAAAGGACTCTTTAAGTCAAGACCGTTTGTTATGCTTACCCTTTCAGGCGTTTTGATTAGTGGACAACTTCAATTCGGCTCATTCAATGCTTATCTCTACAAGAATTACTTTACAAATACAGGTCTTAGCATTATAGGTACGATTTGTACATATCTTCCAATGGTAATTTTAATTTTGTTTACACCAAAGCTTTCTGCAAAATTTGGCAAGAAAGAACTTTGTGGAAGAATGTCAATCATCTCTGCAGCAACATCAATTTTCCTTTTTATTACTGCAAATAACGAAGACTTTATTCGTTGGATTAATCCAAGTCAGGGAATATATCCTGCATGGCTCTATATGACATGCTTACTTCTTATCGGCTTCGGTTACACATTTGTTAGCCTTACCTGCTGGGCTGTTGTTATGGATGTTATTGACTATCAGGAATATAAGACAGGAATTCGTAATGAAAGTGCAGTTTATTCTGCATATACATTTGGTCGTCAGTTTGGTCAGGCAGTTGCCGATGCGGGTGGACTTTTTCTTCTTCAGTGGGCAAAATATGATAGCCTTACTGCAGGCAACGGCTTTATTGCGGAAAATGACACAAGTAAGAAGATTATGTTTATCTGTACAATAATTCCGGCGATTGTTTATACAGGCGTGTGGCTCATCTTTACTTTCGGATATCCACTTACCAAAGAAAAAATGGAACCAATTTATGCAGCTCTTCGTGAAAAACATGAAGCAGAAAATCAGGCTGAATAATTTCAAAACAAACAGGAAAAGCACCTCAATTGAGGTGCTTTATTTATGCCTTTTATTGGGTTATATTCCGAAATAATTCTTGGCGTTGTTGAATGAGATGTCTTCCACAACCTGTGCAAGAAAATCGGTATCGTTTGGATACTTACCTTCCTCCACCAAATCACCGATAATTTCGCAAAGAATTCTACGGAAGTATTCGTGTCTTGGGTAGGATAAGAAACTACGAGAATCTGTAACCATACCAACGAATTTACCAAGCACACCAAGGTTTGCAAGAGTTTTCATCTGCTCTCTCATTCCGTCATAGTTGTCATTGAACCACCAAGCAGAGCCGAACTGAATCTTTGATTGTGCCTCACTACTTTGGAAGTTACCAAGCATTGTACCAAGAACATAGTTATCCTTTGGATTAAGTGTAAAGAGAATTGTCTTTGGCAATTTGCCCTTTACATCGAGAGAATCAAGATAACGGGAAAGACCATAAGCCAACTGATGGTCGTGAACAGAGTCAAAGCCTGTGTCAGCACCGAGGGACTTGAACATTCTTGCATTGTTGTTTCTCATAGCACCGAAATGGAGCTCCATAGCCCAACCAAGGTCTGCATATTTTTCACCGAAGAACTGTAAAAGAGCAGTTCTGTACTGGTCAAGCTCTTTCTTTGTGAACTCACCACCTAAAAGTGCTTTTGCAAAAATTGCTTCAAGTTCTTCTTCTGTTGCAAGTTCAAACGGACAATATTCAAGTGCGTGGTCGGATGCGCGACAGCCCATCTCGTTAAAGAATTCAATTCTCTTATTGAGTGCTACAAGCAAATCTGCAAAGGACTTGATTTCCATTTCTGCTGCTTTTTCCATAGCGACAATCCATTCTTTGAATGCAGGGGTGTCAATAAGGAATGATTTGTCAGGACGGAATGCAGGAATAACCTTGCATTTAAAATTCTTATCTTCTGCCAACAATTTGTGATATTCAAGAGTATCTGCTGCGTCGTCAGTTGTGCATACGCAAGCGACATTTGATTTTTCAATAAGTGAACGGGGAGTGAATCCACCTGCTTTAATCTGCTCATTACATTTTCCCCAAATCATATCAGCAGTTTTTGGACTTAATGGCTCATAGATACCGAAATATCTCTGCAACTCAAGATGTGTCCAATGATAAAGAGGATTACCTATGCAATATGGCAAACTCTCTGCCCATTTCATAAATTTTTCGTAGTCAGAAGCGTCACCTGTGATGTACTTTTCTTCTACACCACAACCACGCATAGCACGCCATTTATAGTGGTCGCCACCGAGCCAAACTCTTGTAATGTTTTCAAAAGGTTTGTCCTCATAAATCTCTTTTGGAGAGAGATGACAATGCCAGTCAAAAATCGGTGTGTCCTTTCCACCTTTTTCAAAAATTATTTTAGCAGTTTCTGTTGAAAGTAAAAAATCTTTATCCATAAATGCTTTCATAAAATCACCTTTTATTTAAGATTATCCTTATTGTAACACAACTAAAGGGAAAATAACAGTATTTTTTTGTTGTTTTAATTCCGGTATTGTGATAAAATATTTTCATTAAACTTTACGAGGTAATATATTTGAAAATTGGTAATGTTGAAATAAACGGGAAAGCGGTTTTAGCACCTATGGCAGGTGTTGCTGACCGAGCATTCCGTGAATTGTGCGTAAACTATGGTGCGGCTTATGTTGTCAGCGAAATGATAAGCTCAAAAGGCGTTTCAATGGGTGACAAAAAATCCAAGGATTTGATGTTTTTATCCGATGAAGAACGCCCTGCTGCCGTGCAGATTTTTGGTAGTGACCCCAAGATTATGGCAGAAAGTATAGAGTCCGTTATGCAGGTTAATCCACAGATTATCGATATAAATATGGGTTGTCCTGCACCAAAAATTGCAGGTAATGGTGGGGGAGCAAGTCTTGCTAAAAATCCACAACTTGCAGAAGAAATTGTAAGGGGAGTTGTTAAAGCTTCACCTGTTCCTGTAACAGTAAAAATTCGTGCAGGATGGGATGAAAATTCAATAAATGCAGTTGAAATGGCACAAAGGGCAGAAAATGCAGGTGCTGCTGCTGTTACAATTCACGGAAGAACAAGAAAACAGTTATATGCTCCACCTGTTGACAGAAATATTATCGCAGAGGTAAAAAAAGCTGTTTCAATTCCTGTTATCGGTAATGGGGACATTGTTGACGGACTGACTGCTGCAAGTATGCTTGAAGAAACAAATTGTGACCTTATTATGGTTGGCCGTGGTGCTTTGGGTTGCCCTTGGGTGTTCTCTCAAATCAATGCTTATCTTGACCACGAAAGAATTATCCCCCATCCACCTGTAAGCGAGAGAATGAGGGTTATGATTAAACACATTGAAACAATTTGCAAATATAAGGGTGACTATATCGGTATGAGAGAGGCACGAAAACACGCAGGTTGGTACACAAAAGGTCTTCACGGTGCTGCAAAATATCGTCTTGAACTTGGCACCATTGAAACTATGGAGCAATTACAAGAAATTGCGTATAAAATTTGCATTGAAAATCAATAAAAGGTGGGTATCAAACCCACCTTTTTCTTTTTAGTCTTTATACTTTTTCATACAGAGTTTAAGCACAAAACTTGCATTTCTCTGCATTTCGTAAAGTGTGATACCGTCTTTTTTACCATAGGTCTTTAAGAGTGTGCCATCAGGTTTGCAGTTTGTAACTCTGTCACCACCCGGCATAAGTACATTTACGCCACCTCTTACTCGGTAAGCTTGGTCACGCATTTTGGGGAATTCCTGACTCTTTGAAGGACGCATCCACCAGTCTGTCATTACAACACCGTCAAAGCCCCATTCTTCACGGAGGATTCTCTCACAGAGTTCATAGTTATAATGTCCCCAAACACCATTTATCTTATTGTAAGATGTCATAATTGTATTTGGATGTGCAGTCTTAACACAAATTTCAAAGCCCTTTAAGTAAATTTCGCGTAATGCTCTTTCTGAAAGTCTTGAATCATTACCTGTACGATTAACTTCCTGATTGTTACAAGCGTAGTGTTTTGGACAAGCGCTACCACCACAGGTCTGAATACCCTTAACTGCAGCAGCACCCATAAGTCCTGTTACAACAGGGTCTTCGGAATAATACTCAAAGTTTCTGCCACAGAGATGGCTACGGTGAATATTCATACCAGGTGCTAAGAGAATATCGCTTCCCTTTGCTTTTAGTTCTTCACTGATTTTTGCATAAACTTTCTCTACAAGGCCAGTATTAAATGTACTTGCAAGGGCAGTACCATTTGGAATAAGCGAACAATAAGCAAGAAGTCGGATACCTGAAGGTCCGTCAGTTGTAATCATTGGTGGGATTCCCTTGTCACGAAGACTCTGGAGAATACCACCCATAGCCCCCGCGTTACCCTTTGCACCCAAAGGTGAATCCATCTTATAGTCACCACGGGAAATTGCTTCCAATTCATCAAGGCTTAACTGTGCAACAAAGTTTTCCATTGAAACTGTTCCGTTTTCAACATCTGAAAGTTTATAGCCCTTATCGCCTGTGATTGCAACACCTTCACCGATATTTTCAAGAATAACTTGTTTAAGGTCATACTTACGACAAGTAACAGGCTCTTTTTTAAGTCCTTCTTCTGTATTCACAAAACGGTCAAACTGTTTCTGTGGCGCAGAACATTGTTTTAATTTAAGAGCTTCAACAGTTTCGTCCTGATAGTAACTCCATTTCTTTTCTGCACTGCGAACATCACTACCAACATAGAGAGCATATTCGCCCTTTTCCATTACATAGGAATGGGCAAAACCACTTGCACCATTGTCGTCATAAGACCAGAATCTTTCTATTGGAACAACAATTTCAAGTGTTTCACTTTCACCACATTCAAGTACCTTTGTTTTGCCGAAAGCTGCTAATTCTCTTGCAGGATTACCAAGTTTGCCACAAGGTTTTGAGACATAAATCTGTACGGCTTCCTTACCTGCATATTCACCAATATTCTTAACAGTGCATTTTACTGTAACATTTTCTTCAGTCTGCTCTGCACTATCAAAGTTGATATCGAATTTTGTATAAGACAAACCATAGCCGAATGGATAAACAACTGCATCCTTATTAAAGGTTTCAAAATAACGATAACCAACATAAATGTCTTCTTCATAGATGTTTGCATCACGATTACCAAAGTTTGTAGAAGATGGATAATCTTCATAATTCTTTGCGATAGTGTCAGTTAACTTACCGCTTGGAGATACCTTGCCACAAAGCAAATCAGCAACAGCATTACCGCTTTCCATACCGCCCTGCCAAACAATCATAACAGCACCAATTTTGCTACCGAATTCACGGAGCCAACTCATATCCATAACAGAGCCGATATTGAGAAGAAGTGTAACATTATCAAACTGCTCACAAATTCTGTGAAGTGCTGTTCTTTCTTCGTCAGTTACATAGAAACTGCCTTTTTCAAGTGCGTTTTCTCTGTCCTCACCTGATGAACGACCAATTACGAAAACTGCATTATCACTATTCTGTTTTGCTTTTTTCACAAGGTCAACAGTAAGTGGCATTTCAGGATAAAATCTTGGCCAATGTCCCCAAACACCGTGGTCAATAGGGTTCTCCTTGCACCATTTTTCGTATGTATCTGAAAGGTCAGTGTTAAGCACTAAATCTTCACAGCTTTTAAGTCCGTCAATAAGGTTTACACCATAAGGCTTTTTAACGTCACCACCGGAACCATAGCCTGTATAGAACCAATCATTCTGCACTCTTCCGAAAACAGATACTTTTGTACCTTTTTTGAAAGGAAGAACTCCGTTATTCTCCAAAAGAATCGCAGTTTCACCGGCTGCCTCACGTAAAACTTTAGGCATTCCATCAGTAATTGTTACTTCACCAAGTGCCTCAAGTGCTTCTTCCTGAGAAACGTCTGCCCCTGCGATTTTCATACCTAATTTCATTACGCCAACAACAATTTTTTCTGTAAATTTTGACATGGATAAATTCCCCTTTTCTTTAATGACATAATTCTATCACATATTATTTTCCTTTTCAATAATAAAAAACATCTGCCTCAATAAATGAGACAGATGCCAAAAATTTGTTTATTCTTTTTTCTTTCGTTGTTGGAGTAATAATATGTAGATTGCTAATGTTACTACTGTTACAACTGCCAAAATAATAACAACTACAACTGCTTTATCGCTATTACTAACCTCATCACCAAAAAGACCTGACAAACCGTTTTTGTCATCATCGTCCTTATTGTTGTTTGGTTTGGAGTTGTTATTGTTAATATTCTGTTGAGTGTTTGGCTCAATAGGAGTTGTTTGTTGAGTGGGAATTTCAATAGGATTAGTTGAAGGTTCATCAGTAGTTGTAGGGAGTTTGGTTATCATCTGTGTTTCAATGTATTGACAGGAATTACAAACTCGTCTCTGTTCACCACTCATTAATTGATTAGGCTCCCTTGTAACAACCCAATCACCAAAGTTATGACCTGTTGCTGGAATTGTTACAGGAGTAGCACTTTCAAATCCACAAGCATTACATTTACCAACAGCCGTACCTGTTGTTGTACATGTTGGTTTTTGCTTTATTGATGCATCGTCAAACTGATGTCCTTTTGCAGGAACTGTTTCAGGAGTACCCTCGGCATTACACAATGTACATTTTGCCACCTGAATACCGGTTTCAGTACAGGTAGGTTGTTTTGTAACAACCGGTGTACCAAAGTTGTGTTGACCCAATGGTAAGGACTCTTCCTTAGTAAAGCCGCAAGGACAAGTACCTTTTTTTGTTCCCTGTTCCTTACAGGTTGAAGCCTTGACGGTCTCCCATGTCATATTTGCGTGAGAACATTTTATTGTAACACCACTTGATGATACGGAGACGCTGTTTCGGTCAATGTCCTTTCCTGTTGCTGATGCAGAAATTGTGCTACCATCACCACTTGGAACCTTAATTACCTTCAAGGTTACGGTAATAATAGTGCCACCTGTTTGTGTTTCGTTTCCGTAGGCAACACAGTAGAATTGTCCCGCAGTTGAAGATTGTGGTTCACAAAAAGGAAAAGCATCCCCTGAAGAATAAGAAACGTATGAAAAATACTCTGAATTATACCCAACAGTAAGATTGATTATGGATAATCCATCAGAAACCTTTACGGTAAGATTAATTGTGTCTCCAACGCTTACCGAAGATGAACTTGCAGAAACAGATAAAGATGCTGATGTAGTCCTTGCTGTATTTTCATCTTCTGCAAAGGAAGGAATCATACAGGTCAAGAGAATAAGTATAGCAATTAAGCAACTAAAAATCTTTTTCATTGTCTATCACTCCTGAAAAGTAATACTATAATCAATTATACCAATAAAACAGATTTTGTCAATCAAATCTATGTGGGTGATAGACCTTTTTACAAGTATTTCCAGAATAATAATGGGTAAGGGTTTTACCTATAATGCGAGTGTCTCGTTCCATTTCTTTAAGGGTTGCTATTTTACTGTTTAATTCAAAAAGAGCAATACCACAAAGGCTATTCCGTTGAGTGGAACAAACGGAAATAACGTTCTTTAAATCATCTGCTTGTCGAAGATATTCCTCACCTAACTGATATAAAGTCATTATTGCCTCCTTTCTGCATAGAACAAATGTTCGATACAAGCGTATCATATCATAAAAATATGGGTGAATAAAGGAGAAACAAGAAAAAACAGTCCGTTTTAGGGGACTGTTTTTAAAAATTAATGGTAATATTCTTTTTATGTTTTCTTTATAACCTTTGCCCGGCATTTGGGGCAGGTGATTTCAATTTTTCCTCTGCCTTTTGGAACTCTCATTACTGTTTTACAGTTTTTACATTTAAAATAACGGTGAGTTTTTCTATCACGAATTTTATTGCCCAGAACTTTTAACTCTGCCTTTGGCTTTGCTGACCATAAAAGATACCAGTTAAGCTCTTTCCTTCGAGCATTATAATTTTTAGAAAGGACACGAAAAAGACTAAAGAAAATCAGTATTATTCCAATAAAATATAAAAATCCTAAATATTTAAAATTTGCCAAAAAAGTAAGGATAAGTCCGATTACTGATAAGAATAAAGAGAATTCATCATTACCATAGCGACCCACCATAAAATGTTGTAATTTCTGTGCTAATTGTTTCATAATTATTTTCCTTTAAATGTTATTGCAGTTATATTATACCATAATTTCTGCAATTTGATTACCCCAATATTAACAATATGTAAATTTCCCAAATAAAAAGAACGAAGACTCAACTTCGTTCTTCTTTGGAGCTTGTGACGGGACTCGAACCTGCGACCTGCTCATTACGAATGAGCTGCACTACCAACTGTGCTACACAAGCGTATATTAAACTAAATACTAGAAATGCAATACGAATGAGCTGCACTTCCCTCAGAAATATAGTCGCACTGCTCAATCCCTCGCATTGCTCCTTATTTCATCACCTCATTTTGCTCGTGCTATTCGTCCACCGGATGGCACTCGCAACTTCGCCCAACTGAGCTATTCCAGCATATTGAATTGGTAAGGGATATTATAAGACAATTAAAAAACTTTTTCAAGTATTTTAATGCAAAACTAAATAAAGTATGTTACAATATAGAAAGCAATCCGAAAGGGATGATGAAATGAAAAAAGTTGCATTGGTTACAGGTGGCGCAAAGGGCATAGGCTCAGCTATCGTAAAAAGACTTATAAATGACGGATATCAGGTTGCGTTTACATATAATAATTCTGAAGAAAAAGCGTTAAAGCTTTGTGCTGAAATAGGTGGAGAGTGTAAAGCGTATAAACTTGATATTACTGACAGCAATGCTGTAAAAACCGTTGTTGATGATATTGAAAAAAGCCTTGGTGATATTTCAGTTCTTGTAAATAATGCAGGTGTTGCCGAACAAGTTTTATTTACTGATATAACCGATGAAATGTGGCACAGAATGATTGAGACAAATCTTTCAGGTGCGTTTTATTGTAGCCGTGCAGTGCTTAAATATATGATTAACAGAAAGTCGGGTAAAATTATAAATATCTCATCAATTTGGGGTGAAACGGGTGGTTCCTGTGAGGTGCATTATTCTGCATCAAAAGCAGGGCTTATCGGTATGACAAAAGCACTAGCAAAAGAAGTTGGACTTTCAGGAATTACAGTTAACTCTGTATCTCCCGGAGTGATTTTAACTGATATGACCAGCCATTTTGACGAAGAAACAATGAATGCTTTGAAAGAAGAAACACCGCTTAACAAAATCGGCACACCCGAGGATGTTGCAGGTGCAGTTGCATTTCTTGTATCAAAGGATGCTGACTTTATCACAGGACAAAACATTTCTGTAAATGGTGGAATGAATATATAAAAGAATCAGGGGCATCGGAATGATGTCCCTGATTTTTAGAATTTTCCCGAGTTTTCCCGATGTTCTTTGGGTGTTTTTCCTGTGTATTTCTTGAACATCTTTGTAAAGTAATTAACGTCATAGATGCCACAGTTTTGAGCAATTGTCTGAACTTGCAGATTTGTTGATATAAGAAGAAAAGATGCGTGTTCAATTCTTTTTTTTGTAACATATTCCGTAAGTGTTGTCCCCATCTCTTTTTTGAAAAGAGTTGAAAGGTAACTCGCATTAACATTTAAAATTTCTGCTTGACGACTAAGAGTTAAATCGGCAGTAATATCAAAATCAACAAGTGCAATTGCCTTTTGAACAAGGGGAGAGAGTTTTTTCATAGAATGGTTTTTCACAAGGCGACAGTAGCGGTCTATCATTTCGTGGTGCATGGAAACACCTTCCTCAACGGACTTAATAAGCTCTATTCTCTTTGCAAAATCCGTTGAAACACCATCTATATAGAGTGGGTGAACGCCACCTTGTTCGGTAGCCTTTCGAAGGAGAGTATTAACAATGATACTGTAATTTTTGATGTTTCTTACAGGGTCGCTTGTTCTCATTTCAAGCATAAGTGTAGAGGATTTTGAAAGGATTTGGTCCGCTTGATGTGTCATACCTTGGCTTACTGCCTGAAGTAGCTTGTTTTCACCTTCATATCGACGTTCAAGCATCTGCATTGCAAGGAGTGCGTTGTCGTTTTTAGTATCAAAATTTTTAACTATTTTCGGGAAATATTGATTGTTATAAATCATACTTATGGATTGGAATGTGAAGTTATCCGTGCTACCCCATAAGATTTCACCAAGAGCATTAAAAAGTGAAAGAATAGTGTCTTTATCAGTATAAACAGGTATGTTGGAATAGTATTTTTGAATTTGTGAGACGATATTTGATGAGAATGAATTTCTTTCTGCCATCTCCATAATCATTTTTTGGCTTAATTCAATATCAATGTATGGTCCGGCAATAAAAGTGACCATAGGAGATTTGTCGTCTTCTTTTGGCAGAATTATAAATATATAGTTGCAGAAAAAACTATCTGTGATTTTATATATTGTTTTTTCCTTCAACGTTTCGTGGGGTGTGCAAAAAAGTTGGTCATAATCTTCCTGCATACCTAAAAAATCTCTAAGTCCCTGGTCTGCGTTTCGATAATTCTTGTCGTCTTTTGTAATAAGACAGGAGTGAATTCTGTAATTATTTAAAATTTTACGAAAAAAATTCAATTCATTTTCGTAAGGCATAAAAACACCATCCATGTAATTTTTACAGTTTTTCTTATATTATGGTATAAATTTTGGTAAAAATCAAGCAAAAACTAAAAATAGTACCTAAAAAAGCAAAAAGTTTTCTAACAAAAAAAATATATATATTGTAAAATGATTGTGTAATAAAATCGGGTGTATATGTACAGGTGCTACTATATATCCTTAGGGGGAAAATAAATGGAAAAAACAAAAATCAGACCTTTTGGCTGGCAGGATAAATTAGGCTATGCAATGGGTGATATGGGCTGTGGATTTTCTTTCCAGCTTGTATCAACATTTATGCAGCTTTTCTATCTCCAGTACATAGGTATCAAAGCGGCAGACTATGCAGCAATTATTCTTATTTCAAAAGCATTTGATGCGGTTAACGATGTTGTTATCGGTAACCTTGTTGACACAAAGAGAATTGGCAAAAAGAGTAAGTATATGCCTTGGATTATTGCGGGTGGATTAATACTTGTGGTTTTCAATGTAATGCTTTTTGCTCCTGTAACAGCATTACCTTATGCAGCTAAATATGCTTGGTGTCTTATCGCATATTGCTTGTGGTCAATAGCTTATACTATGGTTAACGTGCCTTACGGCTCACTTCATAGTGTTATTACAAGTGACCCTCAGGAAAGAGTTTCTCTTTCAACATTCCGTAGTATCGGTGCAGCTTTACCTGCAATCGTTATTATGATTATTCTTCCGGGTATAGTTTATAATAAAGTTAAGAATCCTGTAACAGGTATTGAAGAAGAATTCCTTAAGGGTGAAACACTTCTTCCTGTTGCTCTTGTAATGTCAGTTGTTGCTTTTGCAACTCTTTGGGGTACAACAAAGCTTGTTAAGGAAAGAGTACAACGCGAAGAAAGTAGTGAAAATAAAACAGGAATCAATGTATTCTTCTCTGCATTTAAATCATTCTTTACAAACAGAGCAATGGTAGGTGCAACAATTGCGTCAGTTGCATCGGTTGCCCTTTTCAACTCAACAATGGCTCTTAACAATATGGTGTTCCAATACTTCTTTGTTGATACATCAAAGGTTGGTATTGCAATGGTTGGTTCTTATGCACCAATGATTGTGTTTATGGCTCTTTTAGGTAAGCTTACTTCAAAGTACGGTAAGAAAAAGGTTATCGTAACTTGTATGCTTATCGGTGCGATATCAGGTGTGGTTTCATTGTTTGTTCCAATGACTGCTGATATGACAGGAATGCTCCTTTACATTGTTTGCCTTATGGGACTTAATGTTGGTAATGCTGTATTCCAGATTTCCGTTTGGGCTATTGTTGCTGACTGTATTGAAGTTAGTTACAGAAAAACAGGCAAGAGTGAAGAAGGTTCACTTTATGCTCTTTATTCATTCTTCCGTAAACTTGCTCAGGGTATCGGTCAGGCAGTTGTTTCAATGGGACTTATTGCAATCGGCTTTGTGGAAGGCGAAAATGCTGTTCAGGCACCTGATTTCGGCAGTAAGGTTAAGAATCTTTACTTTATTGTTCTTGCAGCAGGTTCCCTTATCGCATTCCTTTCTATGGCGTTTATTTATAATATCGGCAAGAAGGAAGAGGACGAGTTAGCAGCAAATAAATAACATAGAAGGCGGAGAAAAACTCCGCCTTTTTTATTGCTCTTTTGATTTTAATGTGTTATACTCTACCACAGAAAATTTAAGTGGGAGGTCCACAAAATGTTGTATTTTTATCCTGAAGATTTTGGTGCACTTGGTAATGGTGTGAATAACGACTGTCAGGCTATTCAGTCTGCTATTGATAAGGCGGAAGAAAACGGTGGCGGTACAGTTGTGCTTACAAGTGGTAAAATATATTTTTCTGACTCAATCCGTATGAAAAAGAATGTTGAGTTGCATCTTCAAAAAGGCTCTCGTCTTAAAGCAACTGACAATATTGATGGCTATATCCGTCCTTGTAATATGATTAATGACCCAAAAACTGCTCTTATCGGCAACCCTGTTACAGGTAAACCATCTTTTGTATTCATTTATGGTTACGAGGCAGACGGTTGCACAATTTCAGGTGAGGGTACTATTGACGCTAACGGTCACGCTTTTGTTGAAAGAAAGGACCAGTATTATGTAACAGGTAATTTCTATCCAAGACCAACAGTAATTTATGTTGAAAAGAGTAATAACATCACATTTAAAGATGTAACAATCGTTGATGCTCCATTCTGGACACTTCATCCTGCAGGATGTGACGATGTGCTTATTTCTCAAATCAGAATTTTAAATGATTTGGATGTGGCAAACTCTGACGGTATTGACCCTGACCATTGTACAAATGTTAGAATTTTAGGTTGCCACGTAGAATGTGCTGACGACTGTATCTGTCTTAAAACATCAAAGGGTAATGCAGAATATGGCCCTTGTGAGAATATTATTATTGCAAATTGTACTCTCATTTCAACATCTGCTGCAATTAAAATAGGCACAGAGGGTGTTGGAGATTTCCGTAATGTGATTGTTGATAACTGCATCATTTCCCGTAGTAATCGTGGTCTTTCAATTCAGATTCGTGACGGCGGTAATGTTGAAAATGTTACATACTCAAACTGTATCGTTGAAACTCGTCGTTTCTGTCCTGACTGGTGGGGCACTGCAGAGCCAATTGTTATTACAACCTTTAATCGTGATGAAAATACAAAATCAGGTAAAATCAAGAATATCCGTTTCCGTAACATCACTTGTAAAGGGGAAAATGGTGTGCTTATTCACGGTACGGAAGAAAATATGATTGAAGATGTAACATTTGAAAATGTAAGTGTTACAATGACAAAAACATCAAAATGGGATTGTGGCCTTTATGATTTAAGACCTTGCTTACAGTATGGTGTTGAAAAGTATAAGAATAGCGGTTTCTTCATCAGAAATGCTAAAAATGTGCTTATCGAAAAATCATCCGTACAGTGGGGCAACCTATGTGATGACTATGCAAAGGCAATCGACGCAGAAAATGTGCCAAACCTTGAACTCATAAGATTTACAGGCACAGATGCACAATAAAAAATGGCGAGGGTTACACCTCGCCATTAATTTTTTCGACAAACCCCAATTTATCGAATTAATCAACTCAATATAATTTAAAAATATAACAAATTACCCCATAAATCACAGCAGAGAAAATACCATAAGCAATAACAGGTCCTGCAATTTTGAAAATATTTGCACCTGTACCCATAACAATACCTTCTGATTTGAATTCGAGAGCGGGTGACACAACTGAATTTGCAAAACCTGTAATGGGTACTATTGTACCTGCACCGGCATGTTTTGCGATTTTATCAAAAATGCCGATTCCTGTGAGAATTGCTGCGATTATAATCAAAACAGACGGTGTCAAAGCCTTAACAGCATCCTTGGAAAACTCTAATTTTTCAAATCCCCAATTCAAAAATTCGCCGAAGGTACAAATTAATCCACCAATAAGAAACGCCTTAATGCAGTTTGTAATTTTTGGTGATGGTGGAGAAGCTTTATCAGCCATTTTTCCGTATTCGTTATTTGTTGTTGCCATTTAATCACATCCTTTGTTTTATTATTCCATCTAAATGAATTTTTATTATGAATTTATATGGGGATAATTGAAATTTTTTCAAAATATGTTATAATCAAAAAAGACATACATTTCAGGAGATTTTTGAGTGGAAAACAAAAGAAAAAACAAAAGGTTTCGTGTTGTTTGTATAATTCTTGTGGTGCTTCTGGCTTTTAGAATGGTGGATTTCGGATTAAGCGAATGGACTGATTTGATTGCTTATAAGGACGCTGTAAGAGATGATACAAAATGGGAAAAGATAGTTGAAAAAATAAATGGTAATAGCCAGTTTACAACAGAAGATTATGAAGTTGTCTTATCCCAGACAGGACTTGGAAAACCTGCATTTGATTCCCTTGTTTCCCAAGGAAGAACAGATAAAATAGAGGAATACAGAGAGTATTTCTTGATGGATAAGGATTATTATTGTTATCGTGAAGGTGTTTTTGCTTGTCATGAGTCAATTCAGGATGGTAATGGCGAATTCGTTGATAATCCACCCTTTGCGGATATAAGAAATGGTGACATACTTGTTACTTTAAGTATTCACTCTCTTGGTTGGCGACATGGACACGCAGCCATTGTGACGGATGCCGAAAAAGGCGTTTGCGTTCAGGCTGTAATGGTCGGTGCCAAATCAAACTATGGCTATGTTAATACGTGGAAGGATTTCCCGATGGTTGCTCTCTTACGAGTTAAGGATGAAAATGAAGAAACTGCACAGGAAATTGCATCCTTTGCAGAGAGCAAGCTAATGGGATTGCCATATTCACTTTTTTCTGGAATTATTACAGGACGAGATAGTGAAAAAATACCGTTTGCGACACAATGTGCGCATCTTGTGTGGTATGCTTATTATCACTTTGGAATTGATATTTCACCACAGGGTGGAAGAATCATTACACCTTATGATTTCTTAAAAAGTGAAAAATTAGAAGTAGTTCAGGTTTACGGAAGTATTTTGGAGGTATAAAAATGAAATATTACATAATGTCTGCTTTGATTTTAATAATGGCGGTTTTATTAGTTGCTTGTTCAAATGACCTGCCGGTATATGAACAGATTGGCCCTTCACCCGAAATAACAAAACCAACACAAGAAACTGAAACCGAAGAAGAATCGGAAAGTGAGTCTTTAACTATTGAAGAGGAACCCGAATCAACAGAAGAAGCAACAGAGTCAAAAACGGAAAGTTCTTCAAACAATAAGCCTAAACCCAATAATACCGTAAAACCAACACAACCACAGGAGCCTGAAACAGAAGAAAAAACAACAGAGGAACCAACAACGGAAGAACCAACAACGGAAGAGCCCACAACAGAAGAAATAACAACTGAAGAGCCCACAACTAGTGACGACTTTTTCGGATAAGATTTAATATTTTTTAATCGGGAGATGTATTGATAAAATGCATCTCTTTTTTCTTGTTTTTCAGGCAATTTTTTCTTGTAATATTATAATTTATTTGTTATAATAAATTGTTAAAAATAATATCTGCAACTATGCTCAAAAAGAGGTCTAAAAATGGACGTATTTAATGAAGAAAAAAAGAAGGATTTAATAATTGGTAGAAACGCTGTAACAGAGCTTATTAAGTCAGGTCGAGAGATTGACACCCTGTTCGTATTGCGTGGTGAAAAAAGTGGTTCGGTTGGTAAAATAATCGGTCAATGCCGTGATAAGGGTGCTGTTGTTAAGGAAGTTGACAAGAAGAAGTTAGACTTTATGTGTGGTCACAGTAACCATCAGGGTGTTGTGGCGATATGTGCGGCTCATGATTATGCAACAGTTGAAGAAATTCTTGCAGTTGCAGAAGAACGTGGTGAAAAACCATTTATTGTGGCTTGTGACGGAATCGAGGACCCACACAATTTAGGTGCAATTATCAGAACAGCAGAGGCTGCGGGTGTTCATGGAATTATAATTCCAAAGAGAAGAAGTGCATCTCTTAATTATACTGTTGGTAAAACAAGTGCAGGTGCTCTTGAATATATGAAGGTTGCCCGTGTGCCAAACCTTGCAGCAACTCTTGATGAGCTCAAGGAAAAAGGAATGTGGGTTTATGGTGCAGATATGGACGGTGAAGATATCCGTTCAGTAAATCTTGATGGTGCAGTAGTTCTTGTGATTGGCTCAGAGGGTGACGGAATGAGCCGAATTGTCCGTGAGAAATGTGACTTTATCGTTTCACTTAAAATGAAGGGACAAATCAATTCACTTAATGCATCTGTTGCAGGTGGAATTTTAATGTATGAGTTTGCATACAAGAGATAATTTATAGGAAATAGCTTATCTGTAATGATTTTTCGGGGGAATTTATTATGGCAGAGAGAATACCTGATTCTTTAATTGATGATATTCTTAACTCAACAAAAAATTATAATGTTGATACACCACAACAGGATGAGTATTCTGTTGTTGATATTGATTTCATTCTTGATGATGTAAAAGGTTATGCAGAAAAAATAACTGACGAGCCTGTTGTTGAGCAGGAAAAGGAAGAAGCTTTTAAAATTTCTTTTCAAAAGAAGGAAAGAGAAGCAAAAAGCTTTACTTTTGACTTTTCAAAAGTTGAAGGTGTATATGAGGAAGTTGACTCTGAAGAGATTTCTGTTTCTGTCGAGGATGACGGACAAATAGATATTGTTTCTGCAAGCGAAGAAATAATTGAGAGCGAGGAAATAATAGAACAGGAAGAACCTAAACCGATTACAGGACAGATTTCTATAGAGAAAACAAGAATGTTTAATGAGATTGAGATTAGGAGCGAATATAATCCTAATATCTCTCATAATTTAGGGAATAAGGTTACAAGAACAACAAGTGGCGACGCAGAGCCATTGTCATCCCCGGTAATAGAAGAGAATAAGTATAAAAATCATTTCTTTAACAAACCCGTTCAAAAAATTGAAAGCACAATGGAGCATAAAGCAATTAGAGAAAATATGCCCCAGAAGACTATCGAAACTCCTGGCGTTGTAATCAAAAATCGTCAGGCAGTTCAAAATACGGATGGTATAGCTCCACTTCCAACTCTTGTTCCTGCAGAGTATGAATATGAACAGGAAAGAACAAGATTTATTGCTGATATGTCAGTTGAAAAGAATGAGGATGATAATCAGCTGATGTTTGACGGCTTCGATGAAAATGAGGACATTTTACAACAGTCCGAGGAACAGGCAGAAGCAGAACTTAAAGAAAACAGAAAAGAAAAGGTTCAGGATTTTGTTGACGGAAATCTGATTTTTAAACAGGAAGTTGAAGAATCAATAGGAAAGAAACGATATACTCGTCAAAAGGTTTCAATTATTCGCGAATACTATGGACCAAAGGACGAAAATGCCGTAAGAAAGGTTTTTGAAACAGAGAAAAGGGGAATATTGGTAAAGCTTATTTCAGTTTCTGTTATTTGTTTCGTTATGTCAATTTTGGCTGCTATTGCTGGTACGGATAACGGGAATTTCGAGTTGTACGGAAATAACGAATTTGTTTATTCACTTTTCCAACTTTTCTTATTAGCAGTAGCATCCCTTCTTAATCTTCGTTCATTTAAAAATGCCGTAAATAATATTAAATCCCTTGTATTCGATATGGATACAGTGGTTTCCCTTTCTGCAATTATGGGCGCTATTCAATGTGTTGTAAGCTTTGCTTTTACTGATAGTGTTGAATCGGTTGCAAGTCTTACCGCCGGTGCAGCAGTTATCCCAATGATTATGAAGAGTGTAGGCGAGTTAATTCGTTGCAAGAACGATAGCGAAAACTTTGAAGTTCTTGTGGAAAATGTGGATGATTGTTATAGCGTTGAGAATATTGAAGACGAAGATATAGCAAATGAAATTTCAAGAGGCTTATTATTGGCAGGACCTGAAATAAAATATTCAACACAGGTTGGATTTCCACAAAAATTTGTAGAGCTTTCTCGTTCAGCAGATATGACGGGTTCAACTTGTAAAACAACAATTCTTATATCTCTTGCCGTAGGTCTTGTTGTGGGTATTGTAGCAATGGCTATGACATCAAACTTTTTTGTAGGAATAAGTGCACTTACCGCAACTGTGCTTATGGGCTTACCAATGGCAACAAGTGTTATCTCTGCAGTAAACCTTCGTGCATCAAATAAACTTCTCAATGAGGAAGGCACATTGATTAACGGATATAGTGCTGTTGAAGATGCAGTTAATTCAAATGGTGTTATCATCGACTGTTGCGATGCTTTTGAAGAAGGCGGATGTAATATTGAGGGTATGAAAACATACCATAAGATGAGAATTGATGAAGCAATTCTTTACATAGCATCAGTTGTTATTGCAGCCGGTGGTGTTCTTGCCGATGTTTTCAGAGGTGTTATTGATGGCAAGGAAGAACTCCTTCTTCCTGTGGAGTCCCTAGCATACGAGGAAAAATTAGGTTGCTCATGTTGGATACATAATCACAGGGCGTTGGTTGGTAACAGGGATTTGCTTGTCCATCATAATGTTGAAACTCCTGACAGAGAGTTGGAAGAAAAATATAAGCGAATGGGTAAGAATGTAATTTATCTTGCTATTGAAGGCAAAATTGCTGCGATGTTTATTGTAGTTTACAAAGCAAACAAGGAAACAGCAAGATATATTCGCGAGCTTGAAAAAGACGGGCTTACAATATTCTTCAGAACATCTGACGCGAACATTACGGAGAGATTTCTTGAACAGGAATTCGGATTACCCGACAATGTTGTCAAAATTATTAACCCTGTTGCAGGAGATATGTTTACAAAAATCAGTAACGAAGAAAAAGAACGTACAGATGCGAAAATAATTCACGATGGAACAACTAAAACAATGCTTTCTGCATTACACAGTGCGTTTGTAATTAATTCATTTGTAAATTCATCAAAATTAATTCAGCTTATTGCGTCAATAGTTGGTGTGATAATTGTTTCTCTTCTTACATTCCTTTCGGGATTGTCTCAGATAGGTGTATGGCAGATTTTGATTTATCAGATAGTTTGGGCAGCTGTACTTAGTGCCCCTGCATTAGCACGAAAAAAATAACTTTATTTAGGAGGCGGACAGTATGACTGAGTTTTTGGAAATAATCAAGAATGCTGCTTCGTGGGTTTGGGAGTTTGACCAAGTAAAATTTACGGTTGATGCCTTGGTTAAGCTTGGAATAACAACAATTCTCAGCGGTTTTATCGGCTTTGAAAGAGAACATTCACACCGTCCGGCAGGTTTCAGAACACATATTCTTGTGGCAGTTGGCTCGGCACTTGTAATGCTTACTTCTGTTTATGTCTTTGACAGTCAGGGAATGAGTGGCGACGTAACACGAATGAGTGCACAGGTGCTTAGTGGTATCGGTTTCTTGGGAGCAGGTACAATTCTTCGTGAAGGCTTTTCTGTTAAGGGTCTTACAACGGCGGCTTCACTTTGGGCAGTTGCTTGTATAGGTATTGCAGTCGGTGCAGGTTTCTATGCGGGTGCATTGGTTGCAACCTTTGTTATTTACCTTACTCTTAATTCACTTAAAAGATTTATTGTTCGTGGTTCAGCGGGTAAACTTCTTTTTATTGAAATTCACGATGTCGGAGCACAGATTCCACTCATTACAAAAACAATCAAACAATGTGGCGGTACAATTCACTCAATGGAAGTTGTTTATACCGAAACAAAGGATTTGAAATTCAAGCGTCGTAAGGATACATCAGTTATCAAGGTGCTTGTTTTCCCTAAAAACGATGACTCGCTTTCTCTTATGACAACAACAATTAGAAGTATGAGCGATGTAGAGGATATTTATGTTGACTGATAAAATTAAACTTTTTGATGGTGAACATATTGAAGATTTAGGCGAGGGTATAGGTGTTGTAGTTTCAAAACAGCATACCTTCGGTACAGATGCTATGCTCTTAGCACATTTCGCAAAACCAAAGAGAAATGATATTGCCTGTGATTTCGGGTCGGGTTGTGGGATAATTCCTTTTCTTTGGTTTCGAGATGGTAAGTGTAAAGAAATAACTGCTATTGAAATTCAGAAAAACGGTTGTAATCAAATGCTCCGTTCAAAAGAATTGAATGATACGGACAAAATTACAATTCTTAATAGAGATTTAAAGGAAATCGACGACCTAAAAAAAGGCAGTTTTGATTTGGTAACAATGAATCCACCTTATAAAATCGAAAATGGTGGAATAAAAAATGACGAGGAGTTTGCAACTATTGCTCGTCACGAAACTTTTTGTAATATGAATGATATTGCAAAAAGTGCATCTCGACTTTTGCGTTTTGGTGGTAAACTTTGCATCTGCCAACGTCCCGAAAGAGTTTTCGATGTAATGTTTGCCATGCGTGAAAATGGCATTGAGCCTAAAACGCTACGCTTTGTTTCTAAAAAAGGTGATACGCAACCTTGGTTGGTGCTTATTGAGGGCAAACGAGGAGCGAAAAACGGATTAAAAGTTGAAAAAAATCTTGTAGCATATAACGATGATGGCACTCTCACAGATGAGATGCTTGAAATCACTGAAAAATACAGAAAGTAAGAAAGGAAACGGACAAATGAACGGAAAACTTTATGTTGTTGGAACACCAATCGGCAATTTGTCCGATTTCTCTCCGAGAGCAAAAGAAACTCTTGCATCTGTTGACTTTATCGCAGCAGAAGACACAAGAGTAACACAGAAATTACTTAACTTTTTTGATATAAAAAAACCACTTGTAAGTTATTATGAACACAACCGTCGAGAGCGAGGAGAAATGATTATCTCCCGAATTTTGAACGGTGAAGTGTGTGCAATAGTAACTGATGCGGGAATGCCTTGCATTTCTGACCCGGGTCAAGATTTGGTTTATCTTTGCCACGAGAATAACGTTCCAGTTGAGTCCGTGCCGGGACCAACTGCATTTGCAACAGCCCTTGCAATCAGTGGAATGGAAAGTGGACGATTTACTTTTGAAGGCTTTTTAAGTACAAATAAGCCAAGCAGAAAAGAACATCTTGAAGAAATCAAGAATGAAACCCGTACAATGATTTTCTATGAAGCACCACATAAACTGAAGGCTACGTTAAAAGATATGTACTCATATTTTGGTGACCGTGAAATCGCTATTGTAAAGGAACTTACAAAAATTCACGAAACGGTTATGAGGACAAGCCTTAAAGGTGCAATAGATTATTTTGAAGTCGAAAATCCAAGAGGGGAATATGTTCTTATAATCGCAGGGGCAGAAAAGCAAAAAGAAAAACAGCCCGTCACATTGGAACAGGCTGTGGAAATAGCAAAAGAGCTTGTAAATAAGGGTATGAGCGTCAACGAGGCATCAAAAACAGTTGCAAGTGACACAGGAATTAAAAAGAGTCTTATTTATAAGGAATTACTTTGATTTTTTGTAGAGTACTTATACATTCTTGTAATCTCTCTATCAATAAGTCTTGTGGCTTCATTAATAATTGTCTCCATAGATTTTGGTAACTGTTCACTTCGCTTTGGTTTGTTATCACCTTCAAAAACAAGTGAATCTATAATATGGTCAATCATATTTGTTGTAATAAAAGGAGCTAATTCTTTTCTTGCACTTTCGTGATTAGGGATTGCACCCTTGACTAGTGCAGAAAGATAAACCTTGTAAATAGTGAGAATATAAATGCTTCTGATTTTTGACGAATGGTTTCTACCGTAAACACCAAGTCGCTCTTGCATATAAACTGATGAACGGAAAACAGTACTCATTCTTACTTCGCTATCCTGTGGGATTTCATCTTCAACAAAAAGAGCGTCGGACATCATTTTGTTGTCAGTAAGTCCTAATAGGTAGTCAGTACTTACATCATAAAAAGTTGATGCACGACAAAGGAAATCAAGTCCACATTCACGGATACCTTTTTCATAGTGAGAAAGGAGAGCCTGAGAAACACCTAGTGCAGTAGCAGCTTCTTTTTGGCTTAAATTTTTCTCTTTTCGAAGTTCAACAAGTCTTGTTGAAACAGATGTACTCATAAAAACACCTCTTATACTAAATGTATAAGAATTATACAATAGATTAAACAATTTGTATATTGTGCGATATTACAAATTTTCAGGAGATATAATATGAAAACCTACCAAATTCATTTAATACGCCATGCTGTAACAAAGGGAAATCTAGAAGGCAGATACATAGGGCATACAGATGAGTCTGTATGTGAAGAGGGTATGGCACAGCTCAAAGATATTATGGAAAACTATGGAGAATACCCTGAGGTTGACGCAGTTTTTTGTAGTCCCTTAAAGAGATGCATAGAAACTGCACAGACAATATACCCCGACAGAAACCCAATTATCCTTGATGATTTGAGAGAATATGATTTTGGTGAATTCGAGGGTAAAACTGCCGAAGAATTGCAGGATGATGAAGATTTTGCAGAATGGCTTTCCGGTACAAATCCTAACAAGGCAGCGCCATTTGGCGACAGTCAGGTAAGATTTAATTACAGAATTTGTGACTGCTTTGAAAAAATTGTTGACGGTGTAATTAAAGCAGGGGTTAAAAATACTGCGGTTATCACTCACGGTGGTGTAATTATGTCCCTTATGCAGACTTATGCACTTCCTGAAGCACCGATGCACGAGTGGTTAACACCATCATGTTGTGGATATACAGTCCGTATTGACCCGGCAATTTGGTCAAGAGGAATGAAGGTTGAAGCAATAGCTGAATGCCCTGCACAGCCTAAGGAGTTTGAACATGAGCTTTGGGATGTGTATGACCCTGATAAGGACCCATTTGATGTGGCTTATTGGGAAGACGATTCCAATTTCACGGACGAGCAATAAAATTTTACTTAAATAACAATAAAAAATACATTGAATGAAAAAAACTTCAATGATAAAATAATAGGCGAAAAAACATAAGGAGGAAAAGCTTATGAAAATGTCATTCCGTTGGTATGGCGAAAGTGACCCGATTTCGTTGCAATATATTCGTCAGATTCCAAATATGAAAAGCATTGTTAGTGCCGTTTACGATGTAAAACCGGGTGAGGTTTGGCCAGAAGAGTCAATCGAGAAAATGGTAAAACAATGTGAAGAAAATGGTCTTATTTTTGATGTTGTTGAATCAATCCCTGTACATGAAAACATTAAACTCGGCAGAGAAAATGTTGATGATCTTTTAGAGGTTTATTGTGAAAACATTCGTCGTTGTGCTAAATATGGTGTTAAATGCGTAACATATAACTTTATGCCTGTTTTTGACTGGACTCGTACACAGCTTGACAAGGAGGCAGAAGATGGCTCAACAAGTCTTGTTATGTATTGGGAGCAGATGAAAGGTCTTGACCCACTTAAGGATGATATTCATCTTCCAGGTTGGGATGCAAGTTACAGTCAAGACGAGGTTAGAGAGTTAATTTCTGCTTATGGTGAACTCGGTGAGGAAGGTCTTTGGAAAAATCTTGAAAAATTCCTTAAAAAGGTTATTCCTGTGGCAGAAGAATGTGGCGTTAAAATGGCAATTCATCCTGATGACCCACCATATCCGATTTTTGGTATTCCAAGAATTATCACTTGTGAAGAAAATATTGACAGAATGTTAAAAATCGTTGATAGTGAGGCAAATAGTCTTTGCCTTTGTACCGGTTCATTAGGTTGTGCTGCATCAAATGATGTTGTAAAAATGATTAGAAAATACAGTGCAATGAATAGAATTGCATTTATGCATATCAGAAACATTTTGATTATGGAAGACGGAAGCTTTGAAGAAAGCGGACATATTTCAAATTGTGGTAGTCTTGATATGTACGAAGTAGTTAAGGCTCTTGTTGACACAGGCTTTGATGGCTATGTTCGTCCTGACCATGGTAGAATGATTTGGGGCGAAACAGGAAAACCCGGTTATGGTCTTTTCGACAGAGCACTAGGTGCAACTTACATTAACGGACTTTTTGAAGCAGTTGAGAAAGGAAGTAAGTAATATGTTACACGAAAACTTAAAAGGTAGAGTAGCAGTTGTAACTGGTGGTGGCGGAGTTCTTTGTGGTGATTTCGCAAAAACACTTGCAAAACAGGGCGTTAAGGTTGCAGTTCTTGACCTTAATGAAGCAGCAGCACAAAAAGTAGCTGACGAAATCGTGGCTGACGGTGGTGTTGCTATTGCAGTTGGCTGTAATGTTCTTGAAAAAGAGAGTATGGAAAATGCTCGTGCAATTATCAACGAAAAGCTTGGTACCTGTGATATTCTTCTCAATGGTGCAGGTGGCAATAATCCAAAAGGTACAACAACAAAGGAAACTCTTGAAAAAATTGACCTTATAGAAAAGAATGACGATATCAAGACATTCTTTGACCTTGATGCAAGTGGTATTTCATTTGTATTCAATCTTAATTTCCTTGGAACACTTATTCCAACTCAGGTTTTTGCTCGTGATATGGCAGAAAAAGATAATACTTGTATCGTTATGGTAACATCAATGAACGCTTATCGTCCACTTACAAAGATTCCTGCATATTCAGCGGCAAAAGCAGCAGTTAAGAATTTTACAGAATTTATGGCAGTTCACTTTGCAGACGTTGGAATCCGTGTAAATGCTATTGCACCGGGATTCTTCTCAACAAACCAGAATAAAACACTTCTCTGGAATGAAGATGGCACACCAACAGAGCGTTCAAAGAAAATTCTTAACGCAACTCCAATGAAGAGATTTGGTGAATCAGAAGAGCTTACAGGCGCATTATTATTCCTTTGTGATGAGGCGTATTCAAGTTTCATAACTGGAACAAGCATTTGCGTAGATGGTGGCTTCTCAGCCTATTCAGGCGTTTAATTTGGAGGTATAAATATGAACTTAAATCTTAGAAAAAAAGAAGATTGTATGTTTGATATGATTTCACTTGGTGAAATTATGCTCCGCCTTGACCCAGGTGAGGGCAGAATTAAAACTGCTCGTTCATTTAGAGCTTGGGAAGGTGGCGGTGAATATAACGTTGCTCGTGGTCTTCGTCGTTGCTTCGGAATGAAAACTGCAGTTGTAACAGCATTTGCAGATAACGAAGTTGGTCGTCTTATTGAAGATTTCATTATGCAGGGTGGCGTTGATACATCCCTTATCAAGTGGGTTAAATATGATGGTATCGGCAGACAAGTTCGAAATGGTCTTAACTTTACTGAACGCGGATTTGGTATCCGTGGTGCAGTTGGCGTTTCTGACCGTGGTAATACAGCAATTTCTCAGCTTAAAGCAGGGGATATTGATTGGGACTACATTTTCGGTACTCTTGGTGTTCGTTGGCTTCATACAGGTGGTATTTTTGCAGCACTTTCAGAGTCAACAGCAGAAGTTGCTATCGAAGCAGTTAAAACTGCAAAGAAATATGGTACAATCGTTTCCTACGACCTTAACTACCGCCCATCTCTTTGGAATGATATCGGTGGTAAGGCAAAGGCACAGGAAGTTAACAAAGAAATCGCAAAGTATATCGACGTTATGATTGGTAACGAAGAAGATTTCACAGCTTGTCTTGGCTTTGAAATTGAAGGTAACGACGAAAATCTTAAAGAACTCAACATTGAGGGCTATTACAAAATGCTTGAAAACGTTGTTAAGGTTTATCCTAACTTTAAGGTTATTGCAACAACACTTCGTACAGTTAAAACTGCAACAGTTAACGACTGGTCAGCAATCTGCTATGCAGACGGTAAGGTTCATAAGGGACTTGAACTTCCAGGTCTTGAAATTCTTGACCGTGTTGGTGGTGGCGACTCATTCGCATCAGGTCTTATCTATGGTCTTATGACAACAGAAGACGCACAGACAGCAGTTAACTACGGCGTTGCTCACGGTGCACTCGCAATGACAACACCAGGTGATACATCAATGGCATCACTTAAAGAAGTTAATGCAATTGTTAGTGGCGCAGGCGCTCGAGTTCAAAGATAGTTTCTTTTTTCGCAATACTTCGTGGCTTTCGGCTCGCGGTATACCTGATACAGCTTCGCCTCTGCCACATTGTCTTGCAAAAAAATAAATCTATCTTTCAAAAAACTAAAATAAAAATATTCCAATTTGGAGATGTAATTATGGATAAAGAAAAAATCATTACTCGAATTCAGGACTGTGGTATCGTAGCTGTTGTCCGTGCAGAAACAGTTGACCAGGCGATTAGAATTACTGATGCTTGTATCGAAGGTGGCGTTGCTGCTATCGAACTTACATTCACAGTTCCACACGCTGACAAGGTTATTGAAGAACTTGCAAAGAGATACACACCTGAAGAAATTATTCTTGGTGCAGGTACAGTTCTTGATGCAGCAACAGCAAGAATTGCTATGCTTTCAGGTGCAGAGTACATTGTTAGCCCTGCTCTTGATATTGAAACACTCAAGCTTTGTAACCGTTACAGAGTTCCAATGATGCCCGGTATTATGACAGTTCGTGAAGGCTTACTCGCCATGGAAAATGGTGCAGATATTCTCAAAGTTTTCCCTGCAGACCTTTTTGGACCAAAGATTATCAAGGATATCAAGGGACCAATCCCATATGCTAAGATGATGCCAACAGGTGGCGTTGATGCTGACAATGTTGGTGAATGGATTAAAGCCGGTGCAGTTGCAGTTGGTGCAGGTTCATCACTTACAGCAGGTGCAAAAACAGGTGATTACAAGAAGATTACAGAAACAGGTAAACGTTTTGTAGAGAATATCAAGCTCGCAAGAGCAGAACTTGCAGGCAAATAATTTTTCCGCAATACGTCGTGACTATCGGCTCGTGGTATAACTGATACAACTTCGCCTCAGTCACATTGCCTTGCGAAAAAAATAAAATTATTTCAATTCGAAACAGGTAAAATATGGTGCGGCGGGGTAAATCCCTGCCGTTTTTTCTTGCAATAATATAGCTTTAGTGATACAATTATACAAATATTACGAAAGGACGGTGCAGAAGTGAAAAGAATAATTGCTCTTGTAATTGCCATAATTGTGCTTCTTTGTAGTCTTTCTCTACCGTCTTTTGCAGTTGATTACACCAATTTCTCCTGTGAGATTATAAATGATGAAATCATAATAACAAAATATATCGGTACAAATAAAACAAGTATAACTGTGCCCACCACCCTTGATGGAAAGCCCGTTGTTGCGATTGCTGATGGTGCATTTAAGGGTAATACGGAACTGACAACGGTTAAAGTGAATGAGGGAATTCGTGATATTGGTGCTTCTGCTTTTGAGGATTGTACCTCTCTTTCAACAATTACTTTACCAACCACTATAACTCATATTGGTGAAAAAGCTATATATAATACTGCATACTATAACAATGTAAGCAACTGGAAGAAACAAGTAAAAGATGAATCTTCCGGGGGCATTGGTTTTGGAAACGGTATGCCGCAGATTTCTTGGGAGGATATTGCTGCTCAAGAATTGGAATATTTATACTTAGGTACTAATCTTATAGAGATTTCCTTTATAGGCTCTTATTCCTTAAAAAGTGGAACTCGTGTTATTGCCGATGGTGCCTTTGCAGGTAGTAAAGCGGAAAGAGTGACATTATCAAACACTCTGGTAACAATCGGCAACAATGCTTTTAAGGATTGTGTAAGTCTAAAAGAAATTGTCTTTATAGATGCGATTGAAACTATTGGTGACTATGCATTTGAAGGCTGTACTGCTCTTAAAACAATCAATCTGCCGGATAAATATATTGAAATGAATTCAAGTTCATTTTATAACACGGGGTATTACAATAACGAAAGGAATTGGGACGGAGATATTCTGTATTCAGGGAATCATTTAATTGCAGTTAAGGATAACCCTAGCTTTATCGAAGTCAAAGATGGCACAAAATATGTTGTGGGTAATACATTAAGTAATAATGTGTATATTACTGAAAGTGTAAAAAAAATCTCTAACAATGCTTTTGATAACAATACAAATGCTACGATTTTTGGCTATGCAGATACTTACGCACATTCTTACGCAACAACAAATAACATAAAGTTTGTTGATATGAGTACTCTTATAAAAGGGGACCTTGATGTTGACGGAAAAATCAGCAGAGATGATTACGAAATTCTTTGTCAAATCGCAACCTCTATGGAAAAACCTAATCTTGTCGAAAAAATCGTGGGAGATATGGATGATGACGGAGCACTGGACGGAATTGATGTAATTATTCTTGATTTGATGCTTAAGGATATGCCACCATCAAGACTTAAAGGTGATGTTAATGGGGATAACAAGGTTGATGTTGACGATTACGACTTGCTTGTGAAAATTGTGTCAACAAAAGAAAAAATAACGGATAATGTTATGTTCCAACGTGCCGATATAAATGAAGATGGTGCAGTTGATGCTCACGATGCAATATATCTTGATTTAGCACTCAATGGAATAGTAGCTTTAATATAAAAATAATGCTTAGGGCTTAATTGCCCTAAGCATTTTCTTTTTCTTGAATATATTTTACAACGCTATCATCATTATTTGTACCAATGATTACGTCTGAAATTCCTTTTACCTTTTCAACAGCATTCTGGACTGCGATAGCAATATCAGCACCTTTTAGCATTTTTATATCATTAAGATTATCACCAAAAGCAGTAACGCTGTCTGCACCCACAATTTCTTTGACATCTCTTGCACTACTAGCCTTTGACGCAGTATGGGAATATATTTCAACAAGCCAATCATCGGAGTATGAGTCTTTATAATACGCAAAGTCAATTTGGGGAATTGTTTTCAATTTCTCAACAATTTCATCGAGATATTGTGGCAGTGCATAGTAGTTGATATAAACAGGATGTTGACCACTTTCTATATTTGTAAGGTCATCCGTCTGTGTAAACCTGCCTTCAAGCAAATTAACTCTTTCATCATAAAATTCTTTCATACCATCATTGTCAAATTCTGTGTATTTAATTGATAATTTATAATCATCACCATATAAAAACATAAAAGGATGAAGATTTTTCTCATAGAAAAGGTTGAGAATTTTCTGTATAACAGAATGTGGAATTTCGTGATATTTTATTGCCTTTTTCGTTTCTGTGTCATAAACAAAAACACCGTTCATAAGCACAATGGGGGCAGCAAAATGAACACCCTCTAAAATTGGCATAGCACTAATCATACTTCTTGCTGTTGCAACGGAAAATGGAATGCCTTTTTCATAAAACATATTAAGTTTTTCTTTTGAATATTCACTCAATTTGCCGTTACTCTGCAAAAGAGTACCGTCCATATCGCTAATGTAAAGTGTTTTCATAATTCACCTAAAAATATGGGGACGATGCGAACACCGTCCCGTATGATTTTACTTTAATAATGATACTACAAGGTCGCCCATTTCTGAGGTTGTAATCTTCTTGAAACCGTCTTCATAGATGTCAGGAGTACGAGCAATTTTAAGAGCCTCGTTAACTGCATCTTCAATAGATTTTGCAGCATCCTTCTCATCAAATGAATATTGGAGCATCATTGCAGCAGAAAGAATAGTTGCAAGTGGGTTTGCTTTTTGCTGACCTGCAATATCAGGAGCAGAGCCGTGAATTGGCTCATAAAGTCCCATCTTGCCTGTTGCGAGAGACGCAGAAGCGAGCATACCGATAGAACCTGAAATCATTGATGCCTCATCAGAAAGAATATCACCGAAAATGTTGGATGTAACAATAACGTCAAACTGACCAGGATTTCTTACTAACTGCATAGCACAGTTGTCAACATACATATGAGAAAGCTCAACTTCGGGATATTCCGCTGACATCTTAACAACTGTTTCTCTCCAAAGACGAGAACTTTCAAGAACATTAGCCTTATCAACGCTTGTGAGTTTCTTATTTCTCTTCATAGCCATTTCATAAGCAGTTCTTGCAATTCTTTCAATTTCAGGAACTGAATACATTTCTGTATCGTAAGCAGCAGGGTTACCGTCAACCTCTGTTCTGCCTCTTTCACCGAAATAGATACCACCTGTGAGTTCACGAACAATCATAATGTCAAGTCCGTCACCGATAATGCTATCCTTGATTGGAGAAGCAGACTTGAGTGGCTCAAAAATCTTTGCAGGACGAAGATTTGCATAAAGTCCCAAAGCACCACGGATGCCTAAAAGTCCTTTTTCAGGACGCTGATTGCCAGGGAGAGTGTCCCACTTAGGACCACCAACTGCACCGAGGAATACACAGTCAGCCTTTTTGCAAGCATCAACAGTCGCCTGTGGAAGTGGTTCACCTGTTGCGTCAATAGCAGAGCCACCGATAAGTTGATAGTTATAACTGAATTTAAATCCGTATTTTTCACCTGTTGCGTCAAGAACTTTAAGAGCTTCGTCAACAATTTCGGGACCGATTCCGTCACCTTTTAAAACAACGATATTATAATTTTTCATAATAATTAGTCCTTTCTAACAACGTTTGGTAAACAACGGTTAACTGCACAAAGAATACCCTTGATTGATGCGTAGTTGATATTGTGTGAAATACCAATACCGAAAACATCCTTGCCCTGTGGGTCAGTAATGTGAATATAGCTGACAGCCTTTGAGTCTGAACCAACTGAAACTGCGTGTTCAGAGTAGTCAATGAATTTGTATTCGCCAAGACCGATTGTATTCATAGCCTGACAGAATGCACCGATAGGACCTGCTGCAATACCCTCAATCTGCTGTGGTTCGTTGCCATTGTACTGAACAGTACCAACAAAATGAACTCTTGACTGTTCTTCGTCAAGTTCTCTTTCTTCATAGAATTTATAGCTAAGAAGCTTGTAAGGACCTGCAACATTGAGATATTCCTGCTGGAAAAGTGAATAAACCTCTTCTTTTGCCAACTCTTTGCCTTTTTCGTCGCAAACCTTTTGAACAATCTTTGAGAATTCAGGATGCATAGCCTTTGGCATGTTGTATCCGTATTCTGCCATGATGTAAGCAACGCCACCCTTACCTGACTGGCTGTTGATACGGATAATTGGCTCGTATTCACGACCAACGTCTGCAGGGTCGATAGGTAAGTATGGAACTTCCCAATACTCTGTACCACTTGTACGCATATATTCCTTGCCCTTGTTGATTGCATCTTGGTGAGAACCTGAGAATGCAGTGAAAACGAGTGCACCACCATAAGGCTTTCTTGGGTCAACAGGCATTTTTGTTGTTCTTTCAAACATTTCCTTGATTTCGTTCATATTTGAGAAATCAAGTCCCGGGTCGATACCCTGTGTGTACATATTAAGAGCAAGTGTAACAATATCAACATTACCGGTTCTTTCACCATTACCGAAAAGAGTACCTTCAATTCTGTCAGCACCTGCTAAAAGTCCAAGTTCAGCGGCTGCAACAGCAGTACCACGGTCATTGTGTGGATGCAAGCTGATGATTGCATTTTCACGGTTTTTAAGTTTACGGCAGAAATATTCAATCTGGTCTGCGTGACCGTTTGGTGTGCTACCCTCAACAGTTGCAGGAAGATTAAGGATAATCTTGTTATTTTCGTCTATTTCAAGTGCCTCCATAACCTTTTCACAGATAAGCACTGCGTTGTCCATTTCTGTACCTGAAAAGCTTTCAGGTGAATATTCGTAACGGATATTAACATCCTTTGTTGCTTTTAACTCATCAGTAAGTTGTTTGATAAGCTTTGCACCATTAACTGCGATGTCAATAACACCGTCCATATCCTTTTTGAAAACAACTTTTCTTTGAAGAGTTGAAGTTGAGTTGTAAAAATGGATAATAACATTTTTAGCACCGTCAATAGCTTCAAATGTCTTTCTAATCAGGTGTTCACGGCTTTGAACAAGCACCTGTATTGTAACGTCATCAGGAATTAAATTCTTTTCAATAAGGGTTCTTAAAATCTCGTATTCAGTTTCGGAAGCAGATGGAAAACCAACTTCGATTTCTTTGAAACCAATTTTTACAAGAGTTTTAAAATATTCAATTTTTTCCTTTAAATTCATTGGGTCAATAAGCGCCTGATTACCGTCACGCAAGTCAACTGAACACCAAATTGGTGGTGCAGTAATGGTCTTGCTTGGCCATTGTCTGTCAGGAATATTGATTGGTTCAAATGGGATGTATTTCTGGCATCCTTGTTTCATGTTTTTCTCCTCCAAATAAAAAAATCGCCCCACTATCAAAGTTAGTTGATAGGGACGACGGAAAAATCTATCGTGGTACCACCCTAATTCATCGGCAAAGCCGACCTCTATGACTTCTAACAAAGCCTGACTTGATAACGGGGTCAACCGTCACGGGCTATGATTTCACCCATGCAACTCCGAAACGAGTTATACACATAAACACTGTGTTGCCTTGCACCAAACGGCAACTCTCTGAAAGCGAGTGAATTATGTCTTGTTTTCTTCACTGTTTTTGATAGGGGTTATTAAATTGATTGTGTTATATTTTATAGTATTTCTTTTGTTTTGTCAATATACAAAATTAAACTGCTAAATCAAAGAAATATTACTATGGAGATTTTATATAATTGTGTTGATTTTAGTGAAAAAAAGTGGTTTAATATAATCAATAAATTTTTGGGAGATGAGAATATGGACTTTAAAGAAAGTACAGGGTTGTACTTGATTGCTGGTGGCGTTATTGCGTTTGTCCTTGCTCAGTCAATTTTCTTCCTTGTAAAAGCATGGAAACAGGGAGAAAAATTAGGAATTGATAAGAAGAAGTTGCGTAATACCATTACATCAAGTGCAGTTTTCACAATACCTTCAGCTTTATCAGTTTTGGCTACAGTTATCGTTTTGGCACCATCATTGGGACTTGTTATTCCATGGGTAAGATTGTCAGTTATCGGTAACTTGTTGTATGAAACAAAGGCAGCTGGGGACGCAATGGCATCTCTAGGACAAGAAGGCGGAATTACATCAACAATCACTGACCCTGCAATTTTTGCTGGTGTGGCATGGGTTATGACACTGGGTATTTGTTTCTCACTTGTTATTTTGCCATTCGTTGCAAAGCCATTACATAAAAAGGTTCTCAATTTAGGGAAAAAAGAAGAAAACAAAGAAGAAACAACAGAAAAGAAAGAGAAGAAGTCGGGCGGTATCGCAGGTTTTATTGACCTTTTAACTCCGGCTGTATTCATTGGTCTTATCGGTGCATTCGTTGCTCGTGCAATCGCAGGTAAAGGTAAACCTGAAACCTTTGGCGACGGTGCAGGTGTGTTATCTTTAATAACATTGGTTGTTGCTGTTGGCGCATCATTGATTCTTGAATTTGTTGCAAAGAAGTTTAAAATTGCATGGCTTGAACCATTCGTTATGCCTATTGGTATGATTATTGCGATGGTTATTGCAGTTGTAGCATACAATGTATTGCCACCTGAACTTGCTGTTCTTGAATGGAGGGGTTAATTATGAGAAAGAATAAAACAGAAAAATCATATTTTGACCGTGTCCATGGTTGGGGCAGAATTTCAAGCGTTACAGCTCTTTGCGTGCTTATAATGTTCCCGGTTTCAATTTGCTTATATTTAGGAGTATGGCCATCTTTGAGTGGTGTTATGAGTGGTCTTTTGAAACTCGTTCCACTTTATTGGACACTTGCAGTTATTGAAGTTTTGATTTACACACCAATGCTTGGTGCGGGTGGTACATATCTTTCATTCGTAACAGGTAATATTACAAATCTTAAGCTTCCTTGTGCAATCGGTGCGATGGAAAATGCAAAAGTTAAAGCAAATAGTGAAGAAGGCGAAGTAATTTCAACAATAGCTATTGCGACATCTTCAATTGTTACAACAATTATTATTGCATTAGGTGTGTTGGTGTTTAAGCCATTCCTTCCTGCATTCACAAACAGTGAACTTTTAATGCCTGCATTTAAACAGGTTCAACCTGCACTTTTCGGTGCTCTTGCAGCAGGATATTTCTCAAAGCATTGGAAAATTTCTGTTTTCCCAATTGTTGTTATGGTTGGTATCTTGTTTGTTGCTCCTACATTGGACGCAGGTACGCTTCTCATTCCCGGTATTATCGCATCAGTCCTTGGTGCATTTACAATGTGGAAACTCAAATGGGTTAAGTAAACTTGTAACCACTCAATAAATCTCGTTTATACTTGTAACTCGATTTACTCAATGGTTACTAAAGGTACAATTATTCAACAGTCTGTTCACAACGTTGTGAACAGACTGTTTTTTTGTTGTTTTAGACAGAAAAAATTCCTATTTTTTACACTGAAAACATTGATTTTATAGGTGTAAAGTGGTAGAATAAATTGATTATAATAAAATGGATTGGAGTGGGTTGTTTTGGCTTTAGTTCCAATGAAAACTCTCCTTGAAAATGCAGAAAAAAAGAATATTGCAGTTGGTGCTTTTAGCGTCGGTAATATGGAAATGGTTATGGGTGCTGTGGCTGCTGCCGAAGAACTTAATATGCCCATTATTCTCCAAATTGCTGAATGCAGACTTAAAAATTCACCACTTGAACTTATGGGTCCAATGATGATTTCTGCAGCAAAGAATTCAAAGGTTGAGATTGCTGTTCACCTTGACCACGGACTTAAGATTGAAACAGTTGAAAAAGCACTTGAATTGGGCTTCACCTCCGTTATGTTTGATGGCTCAACGTTACCACTTGAAGAAAACATCAAAGCAGTAAAACAAGTTCGAGAGCTCGCAGATAAATACGGGGCAACTGTTGAAGCTGAGCTTGGTGTTGTTGGTGGTAATGAGGGCGATGGTGCAGCTCACGAAATTCTTTGCACAAATCCTGATGATGCAAAGCTTTTCTGTGATGAAACAGGTGTTGATGCACTTGCAGTTGCAATCGGTAATGCTCACGGAAATTATCCGGTACTTCCAAACCTTCGTTTTGATGTGCTTGACGACATTAACAAAATGGTGGAAACACCACTTGTCCTTCATGGTGGCACAGGAATTACAGATGAAATGTTCCAACAGGCTATAATGCTTGGTGTAAGAAAGGTGAATATCGCAACAGCAAGTTTTGATAACCTTGCAAAATATGCTCACGAATATTGTAAAACAGTTGAAAAAGCAAATTACTTTGAATTGAGCAAACAAGAAGCAATTGGTGTTTATGAGAATGTAAAAAGACATATTAAGGTCTTTAGTTTTATGAATAATTAAGGAGAGATTATTATGAAATACATTGAATTTGATAACAATAAAGAATTTGACTTAATCCTTTTAGGTCGTGTTGCAGTTGACTTAAATCCTGTTGACTATTATTGCCCACTTAACGAAAGCACAACATTTAAAAGATATTTAGGTGGCTCACCTGCCAATATTGCAGTTGGTCTTGCAAGACTCGGCAAAAAATGTGGTTTCTTCGCTCGTGTTTCCGACGACCAACTTGGAACCTTCGTAACAGATTACTTTGAAAACGAGGGTATTGATATTTCACATATCAAGCGTTGCCAGAATGGTGAAAAAATCGGTCTTACATTTACAGAAATCAAGTCAGAAACAGAGAGTTCAATCGTTATGTATCGTAACGAGGCAGCTGACCTTAAATTAGATGTTGAAGACATTGATGAAGATTATATCAACCGTGCAAAAGCAATCCTTATTTCAGGTACAGCTCTTGCAGAAAGCCCATCAAGAGAAGCAGCTCTTAAAGCAGTTGCACTTGCAAAGAAAAATGGTGTGCCAATTATCTTCGATATCGACTACCGTGCATACAACTGGAAAAATAGTGATGAAATTGCAATTTACTATTCATCAGTTGCTCGTGAAGCAGATATTATTCTTGGCTCTCGTGAGGAGTATGACCTTACAGAAAAGTTTATCAATCCAAACATGACTGATAAAGAAACAGCAGCATATTGGCACTCACAGAATGCAAAAATTGTAATTATCAAGCACGGTAAGGAAGGCTCAACGGCTTACACAAACGACGGTGAAAGCTATTCAATCAAGCCATTCCCTGTAAAACTTCTCAAATCCTTCGGTGGCGGTGACGGTTACGCATCTGCATTCCTTTATGGCATATTTGAAGGTTGGGAAATCATTGATGCTCTTGAGTTCGGCTCAGCATCTGCTGCAATGCTGGTTGCATCCCATGCCTGTTCACAGGATATGCCAACAGTAGATGCGGTTAAGAAATTTATTGCAGACGAAAAAGCAGAGTATGGCGAAATGATAGCTCGTGCTTAACTCGGTGAAATAAAATGATTAAGAAATTATTGAAAAACAAAGTATTCAAAGGGGTAATAATTGCGGTACTTTGTGCTTGTTTGCTCGGTGGGGTAACGGTAGTTGGCATTAATGCCTATATGATTTCTTATGCAAATAAATACATTTTAACTGAAGAAGACCTGAAAAGTGAAGAATTTGACTGCATAATGGTGTTGGGTGCAGGACTTTGGGATGGAGAACCGTCACCAATGTTACAGGAAAGACTTGATTTTAGTCTGGTTGCCTTTGAAACAGGGTGTGCCGATAAAATGCTTATGAGTGGTGACCACGGTCGTGAAGAATATGACGAAGTCAACAAAATGAAGGATGTTGCAATCGAAAATGGTGTTCCTTCTGATAATATTTTTATGGACCACGCAGGTTTTTCAACCTATGAATCAATGTATCGTGCAAGGGATATTTTTCAAGTTGAAAAAATGGTGATAGTGACACAGGAGTATCACTTGTATCGCGCAGTTTATAATGCGCGAAAACTTGGAATTGATGCTTATGGTTTTGCAGCCGACAGACTTGAATATCCAGTTTATAATGACGTTCGTGAGGCGATGGCAAGAATAAAAGACTTCTTTTATTGTGTATTTGAACCCGAGCCAACATATTTGGGTGACCCGATTTCTATTCACGCAAGTGGCTCGTTGACGGATGATAAGGTAAGACTTTAACAAATAGGTGATTATATGTACGAAAATCCAAAATTTAATGAAAACAATGAAAAAATTCTTTGTGAGATGAATGGCAAAAATGCCAATATGCTTATGGACATCAAAACAAAGATGCTTAAAGCAGGTGAAAGCTTCACAATATGTGATGCAAACAACGAAACTGCAATTCTTCTTCTTTCAGGCGATGTTACATACAAATTTGATGGTAAAGAAGAAAACGGCAAAAGAGCAAATCAGTTTGTTGACAGACCATATTGTGTGCATTTTTCAAGAAATAACACAGTAACAGTTACTGCAAATGCAGACTCAAGAGTTCTCATTCAGCAGACAGACAATGAAAACGATTTCGGCTTTGTTTGGTATAGTCCTGAAAATGTAATTTTACAGGAATTCGGCAAGGACCAGTGGAATGGCACTGCACATCGTCAGGTGCTTACACTTTTTGATTACGAAAATGCACCATATTCAAATATGGTTTTAGGTGAGGTAATTCACAAGCCAGGTTGCTGGTCAAGTTACCCACCACATTATCATCCACAACCTGAAGTTTATTACTATGAATTTGATAAACCACAGGGCTTTGGCGTAGGATTTAATGGTGATGATTGCTATAAAGTAGGCGACCAAGGTGTACTTTGTATCACACCAATGAAAACTCATCAGCAGGTTGCTGCAGCGGGTTATTCAATGTGTTATGTGTGGATGATTAGGCATCTTCCAAATGACCCATGGATTAAAACAAGAATTGACGACCCAGACCATAAGTGGTTGTTAGATGTATAAATAAACTACCTTTTTAATAGGAGATGATAATATGGCAAAAATGACAATGGCTCAGGCACTTGTTAAGTTCCTTGACAATCAGTATGTGTCTTTTGATGGCGTTGAAACA
>JAFYSE010000013.1 GCA_017546665.1 Clostridia bacterium
CTTGCTACTCTTCTTGTCAACAAGCTCAGAGGTACATTTACATGCGTTGCAGTAAAAGCTCCCGGCTTCGGTGACAGAAGAAAGGATATGCTTCAGGATATCGCAATTCTCACAGGCGGTCAGGTTATTACATCTGATTTAGGTCTTGAACTTAAAGATACACAGCTTTATCAGCTTGGCCGTGCAAAGCAGGTTAAGATTTCTAAGGAAAACACAATCATCGTTGATGGTGCAGGTGAGCAGGACGCAATCAAGGGCAGAATTAATCAGATTAAGGCTCAGATTGCAGAAACAACATCTGACTTTGACCGTGAAAAACTTCAGGAAAGACTTGCAAAACTTGCAGGTGGTGTTGCAGTTATTCGTGTAGGTGCTGCTACTGAAACAGAAATGAAAGAAAAGAAACTCCGTATTGAAGATGCTCTTGCTGCAACAAAGGCTGCTGTTGAAGAAGGTACAGTTGCAGGTGGCGGTGTTGCTCTCCTTGGTGCAATCAAGGCTGCACAGACACTTCTTGATACAGAAGATGCAGACTTTAAGACAGGTGTTAAAATTGTTCTTAAAGCTATTGAAGAGCCAGTTCGTCAGATTGCTGCAAATGCAGGTCTTGAAGGCTCAGTAATTGTAAATGAAATCGTTAACGCTAATAAAGTTGGTTATGGTTTCAACTTTGCAACAAGCGAATATGTTGATATGTTTGAAGCAGGCATCCTTGACCCTGCAAAGGTAACACGTTCAGCACTTCAGAATGCATCATCAGTTGCAGCTATGGTTCTTACAACAGAATCACTCGTTGCAGATATTCCTGACCCAGCAGCCGAAGCAGCAGCTGCTGCAGCAATGGCTCAGGCAGGCGGCGGAATGTATTAATAAATACAAAACGCAAAGTGTAAAATAATTGTAGGGGACGATGTAAGCATCGTCCCTTTTTCTTGTGTTATATATAAGGTGGCGAAGCACCTCATATATATTGATTTTATTTTATTTCAGGTATATAATTAAGTTATTCCAAGGAGTTGATATTATGAAAATAGCAGTAACTTATGAAAATGAACAAGTATTTCAGCATTTCGGACACACAGAAAAATTCAAAATCTACGAAGTGAAAAATGATGAAATAGTAAGAATGCAAATTATAAACACAAATGGTAGTGGTCACGGTGCTTTGTCAGGATTTTTAAAGGACAATGGCGTTGATATTCTTATCTGTGGTGGTATCGGTGGTGGAGCACAAAATGCTCTTAATGAAGTTGGCATCAAATGGTACGGTGGAGTAAAAGGGGACTGCAATAGTGCAGTTATTTCTTTCCTTGTAGGTAAACTTGACTATAATCCTGATGCAAAATGCGACCATCATGACCATGACCACGGACATACCTGTGGTGAACATAGCTGTAAATAAAAAGAAAAAACGCACATCATACGATGTGCGTTAATTTTCATGAATTAGCTTTGAATTAAACTGCTCTTTCAACCTTACCTGAGCGAAGGCAACGAGTGCAAGCATAAACTCTCTTAGGAGAGCCGTTAACAACTGCTTTAACTCTTCTTACGTTTGGTTTCCATGTTCTGTTTGAACGTCTGTGTGAGTGAGAAACCTTAATACCGAAAGCTACGTCTTTACCACAATATTCACATTTTGCCATTTCAAAGGCACCTCCTTGTACTCGGGGATGATTAATCAAATTACAACGAGAGATATTGTAACAGAAAGTTTTACAATTTGCAAGACCTTTTTCAAAAATATTTTAAATAAATTAAAGAAAAATACTTGCAATTTAAAAAGAAATAATATATAATACACTCAAACGAACATTTGTGCGATAGCGAGGTAATGAAAAATGGCTGATAAAAAGAAGGCACTTGAAACTGCATTATTGCAAATAGAAAAAAATTACGGTAAAGGTGCTGTTATGCGTCTTGGTGAAAATAGTTCATTAAATGTTGAAGCAATTTCAACAGGTTCAATTTCTCTTGACCATGCAACTGGTATTGGTGGACTTCCACGTGGTAGAATTGTTGAGATTTATGGACCTGAATCTTCAGGTAAAACAACCCTTGCTTTGCAGGTTGTTGCTGAAGCACAGAAAATGGGTGGAGAGGCTGCTTTCATTGATGCTGAACACGCTCTTGACCCTGAATATGCACAAAATTTAGGTGTTGATGTTAATTCTCTCCTTGTTTCTCAGCCTGATAATGGTGAACAAGCTCTTGAAATTGCAGAAGCTCTCGCTCGTTCAGGTGCTTTGGATGTAATTATCGTTGACTCTGTTGCAGCACTTGTTCCACGTGCAGAAATTGAGGGTGATATGGGTGATAGCCACGTTGGTCTTCACGCTCGTCTTATGTCTCAAGCTCTCCGTAAACTTACAGGTGTTATTAATAAGTCAAATACGGTTGTAATCTTCATTAACCAGCTTCGTGAAAAGGTTGGCGTTGTATATGGCAACCCTGAAGTTACAACAGGTGGTCGTGCATTAAAGTTCTATACAACAATGCGTATTGATGTTCGTCGTGTTGAACAGCTTAAAGGTCAGAGCAACGAATTCGTTGGCTCACGTACACGTGCAAAGATTGTTAAGAATAAGGTCGCTCCTCCATTCAAAGAGGCAGAGTTTGATATTATGTATGGCGAGGGTATCTCCAAAATTGGCGAAATCGTTGACCTTGGTGTTAAGTTTGATATCCTTAAAAAGAGTGGCGCTTGGTTCTATTACGGTGAGCAGCGTCTTGGTCAGGGTAGAGAAAATGTAAAGCTTCTCTTTAAACAGGATGAAGTTCTTGCTAATGATATTGAAAAGCAGATTCGTGAAAAAATGCAGGAACTCGCAAGTGTGAAGAAGAATACATCTGCTCCAATTGAACAACCTGAAATCGTAAAGATTCCTACAACAAGGGCAGCGGCAAGAGCAACACTTGATATTGCTGTTGATGATGACGAATAATGAAACTGACTGTTAAAGAAGGTAAAGCTAACAAGATTCATATTCTTGTTGACGACGAATACCGTGCAACTGTCGATAGTGATTATTGGTATTCGGAAAAATATAGAAATTATAAAGAAATCAATGAAGAAGAACTGACCGAGTTACTTGACGCGGTCAGTTTTCGTCGTGCTTATAACAAGGGACTTGATTTTCTTTCTCGCAGACCTTATGGCACAAAGGAACTTGTAAAAAAGCTTTGTGAAAAAGGTCACGAAAAAGAGTCAGCAGAAAAGGCTTGTGAGAGATTATTGGAATTAGGTCTTTTAAATGATGAAGAATTTGCAAAAATATTGGCAAACGACCTTTATGAGAGAAAGGGATATGGAATAAAACGAATTAAGCAAGAACTTTTATTCCGTGGCCTTGACCGTGAAATTGTGGAAAATGCCATTGAATCTCTTGACATTGACACTCAAACTCGTATTATAATAGTAATTAAGAAAAAATATTTAAATAAGTTAAATGACGAAAAAGGCAGAAAAAGAGCGGTTGATGGGCTCATGCGTCTTGGATATTCCTATTCCGATATTAAAACTGCCTTGAATTCTATCTCTGAATTCTGTGAGGAAGAAAACTATGACTAAAAAAATTGGTATGATATCATTAGGTTGTCCCAAAAATCAGGTGGATGCTGAAATTATGCTTTCAAAACTTCAAAACGGTGGTTTTGAAATTGTTAATGACCCAATGGAAGCAGATATTGTTATTGTTAATACTTGTGGATTTATTGAAGATGCAAAGCGTGAATCTATCGAAAATATTCTTGATATGATTTCATATAAGGAAGACAGTGAAAATCTTAAGGTTTTGGTTACAGGTTGTCTTGCAGAAAGATATCAGGCTGAAATCTTTAAAGAAATTCCCGAAACAGATGCAGTTATCGGTATTGGTGCAAACGAAGATATATGTGAAATCTGTGACAGAATTATAAATGGTGAAAAAGTTGAATTGTTTCCACCAAAAACTGACCTTAAAATTGAAGGCGATAGAATTTTGACTACACCGCCATATTCTGCATATATTAAAATAGCAGAGGGTTGTTCAAACCATTGTACCTACTGTGCAATTCCAAGTATTCGTGGTGAGTTTCGCAGTAGAACAAGTGAAAGCATTCTTGAAGAAGCACAAAAACTCGCAAATGAAGGTGTTAAGGAATTAATTGTTGTTGCACAGGACACAACTCGTTATGGTGAAGATTTGTATGGTAAGAATGCACTTGTACCTTTGCTTAAAGCATTGTCAAATGTGGATGGGATTGAATGGATTAGACTTTTATATCTCTATCCTGAAAGAATTGACGATGCACTTATTGATGAAATCGCAAATAACGAGAAAATCGTAAAATATATGGATATTCCACTTCAGCATTGTAATAAAAACGTGTTGAAACGAATGAATCGTCACGGAGATAAAGAAAGTCTAACAGCACTCCTTAATAAAATTCGTGAGAAGATTGAGGGAATCACAATCCGTACAACATTTATTGCAGGTTTCCCAGGTGAAACTGAAGAAGAATTCAATGAACTTTGCGAATTTGTTGATGATATGCGATTTGAAAGAATGGGATGCTTTGCATATTCGGAAGAAGAGGGGACTCCTGCTGCAATGCTTGATGGTATGATGGATTTTGAAATCCGTCAGGAAAGAGCCGATATAATCAATGAGCGTCAGAATATTATTCTTGACGAAATCAACGATGGACTTATCGGTAAGGTTTTAGCAACTATTGTTGAGGGCTACGATTCATATACGGATTCATATTATGGAAGAACCTATATGGATGCACCGGAAATTGATACACAAATATATTTTACCTATGGATTTGAACTTCTTGAAGGGGATATTGTTGAGGTTGAGGTTATTAACGTCGTTGACGGTGAATTGACTGGAGAGGTTATATGATTTTTAATTTACCTAATCTGCTTACAATATCAAGAATTGTAATAACGCCGATTTTTCTTGCCATAATTTTGGCAGAGGAATTACCACATAGATATTTAGTTGCATGTGTCATATTTTCAATAGCATCAATTACTGATGCATTTGACGGACACCTTGCAAGAAAAAACAATCAGGTTACTAATTTTGGCAAATTTTTAGACCCGATTGCAGATAAAGTTTTGACAACAGCAGCGTTGTTAGCGTTTATGTCAATGGGACTTTGCAATATCTGGATAGTGATGATTATTTTATTCCGTGAGTTTACAATAGCATCTGTGAGAATGATTGCTGCATCAAATGGTGTTGTGATTCCTGCAAATATATGGGGCAAAATCAAAACTGTAAGTCAAATGGTTTTTACAATTCTTATTATGATTTTAGGTGAAACGTATTATGTTGCTGAAAAATCATTTGCAGATTTATTCGTAGAATTACCCGATTTAGCTTTCATTTCCAATACACTGCTTTGGATTACTGCGATTTTTACTGTGATTTCAGGTATTGTTTATTTAATTAACAGCAGAAAAATAATTGATTTCACAAAATAATTGCAAATTGTGAAATGATGTGGTATAATGTCATACAATATGAATAAAGACTGTGACCGAAAAGAGTAGCAGGGACACTTTTTATTAGAGATTATGGGTCGTCGGCTGAAAGCCCGTATTAAAAAGACTTTGTGAAGTGCATTCGTGAGTCGGTATGGGGAAATACATACCCGTTAACTGCGTTAAAGTATTTGAGTTATAAATCGAAGTGGAACCGCGATTATTCGCCTTCGTCTGTTGCATAGCAGATGAAGGCTTTTTTATTTGTAAACATAGTTACTTTTGGAGGAATAGATTTGTTCAAAAGATTATTGGAGGATATACAAACGGTAAAAGAACGAGACCCTGCCGCAACAAGCATTCTTGAAATCCTTTTCCTTTATCCGGGACTTAAGGCAATCAGAATGCATAGGGTAGCGAATTGGTTTTTCCGTCACAAAATGAAATTTATTGCACGTGCAATTTCTCAGAATGCAGTAAAAAAGACGAATATTGAAATTCATCCGGGTGCTACAATCGGCAGACGTTTTTTCATTGACCATGGTACAGGGGTTGTAATCGGTGAAACTGCTGAAATTGGTGATGATGTTACAATTTATCAGGGTGTAACACTTGGTGGTACTGGTAAAGATACAGGGAAACGACACCCAACAATAGGTAACGGTGTTATGATTGGCTCGGGTGCAAAGGTTTTAGGGCCTTTTAAAGTAGGCGATTACTCAAATATTGCATCAGGTGCAGTTGTTCTTGATGAAATCCCACCAAATTCAACTGCAGTTGGTGTACCGGCAAGGGTAATTAAGCGAAATGGTAAACGAGTTGATAATCTTGACCAGGTTCATATTCCCGACCCTGTTTCACAGGAGTTTTGCAGACTTAATGCAAAAATTGATAAGTTAGAAAAAGAATTAGCGAAATATAAAGAAAAGAAAGGTGAGTAATATGAAGATTTTTAACACTCTCACAAGACAAAAGGAAGAACTTAAAACACTTGTTCCCAATGAACTTAAGGTTTATGCTTGCGGACCAACAGTTTATAACTTTATCCATATCGGTAATGCTCGTCCACTCTGCGTGTTTGATACATTCAGAAGATATATGGAATACCGTGGATATAAGGTGAATTTTGTTCAGAACTTTACTGATATTGATGACAAAATCATCCGTCGTGCAAATGAAGAGGGAACAGATTATAAAACTGTTTCCGAAAAGTATATTGAAGAATTCTGGACAGATGCAAAGGGAATGAATGTACGTGAAGCAACAGTACACCCAAAAGCAACTGAGAATATTGACGAAATTATCAATATTGTAAGCACACTTATTGAAAAAGGCTATGCTTATGCAGTAGATAACGGTGACGTTTATTTCAGCCCTAAAAAGTTCAATGAATACGGGAAACTTTCTCATCAGCCTCTTGAAGACCTTGAAGCAGGTGCGAGAATAAGTGTTGAAGAAGTAAAGCGTGAGCCAATGGACTTTGCTCTTTGGAAGAGTGCAAAACCCGGTGAACCATATTGGGAGTCACCTTGGGGACACGGCAGACCAGGTTGGCATATTGAATGTTCAGCAATGGTAAGAAGATATTTAGGTGAAACAATTGATATTCACTGTGGTGGTCAGGACCTTGTTTTCCCACACCACGAAAATGAAATTGCACAGAGTGAATGCTGCAACGGTGTTCCATTTGCAAACTATTGGATGCATAATGGCTTTATCAGTGTTGACAATGTTAAGATGTCAAAATCTCTTGGCAACTTCTTCACGGTTCGTGATGTTGCTAATGAATATGGCTATGAGCCAATTCGATATTTCCTTATTTCTTCTCATTACAGAAGTCCAATTAACTATAGTGTTGATATTATTGAACAGTGCAAAGCGTCTCTTGTTCGTCTTTATAATTGTCGTGAAAGCCTTGATTTTGCATTGAAGAATTCAGTTGATACAGTACCTGAAAATGCAGATGCAATCAAAGCAACACTTGATGGTCGTCGTGACCAGTTTATTAAGGTTATGGATGATGACCTTAATACTGCAGATGCTATTTCAGCAGTATTTGAGCTTGTTAAAGATATCAATACAAGTGTTATTACAGATGCACCATCAAAAGAACTTGTTGAATATGCAACAAAACTCTTTGATGAGCTTACAGGTGTTCTTGGTCTTGTTTATAACAGAAAGACAGAAAGCCTTGATGATGAAATTGAAAAACTTATTGAAGCACGTACTCAGGCTCGTAAGGATAGAAATTGGGCAGAGGCTGACAGAATCCGTGATGAGCTTAAAGCACAGGGCATTGTTCTTGAAGATACACCACAGGGTGTAAAATGGCATAGAGCATAATTATACTCGTTCACAAAACAAAGTAATACTGTAATTATTGCTTACAACAGAATACTTATATTTACCGACAGTGATTGTAAAGTTACTGTCGGTATTCTTTATGTTACTTTCATTGATTTCGCATTGTTCAAGTATTTCAATCTGCTTCTGGTAATCTAAATTTGTAAGAATTGATGCCATACGACAAAATTTATTTATGTATTCTTCCATAATATTGTTGTCAGTAATCAGCAAACTTGTACCAACGACCTGATTTTCATTGTTTAAAATCAATATAACCATCGTATTGTCTTCTTCGTAAAACAAGAAGTTTTCTTCTTGTTGATTTTTACCTAATAAAAAATCCGATGTTTTGTATTCTGCTTTATAGGTTTTATTGATTCTATCAACAAATTGTTCAACACCAAATTTTTCCTCTTTTGAACATCCATTGAAGAATATAATTATAAAAACAGTAAATAAAGCCAATAATTTCCTCATAACAGTCACCTTATTTCTTAATAATCATATATTTATATGAAAAAAGTCCCAAATTTACAATTTGTTTACAAAAAAATTATTGGAAAATGGTTTCAAATGTAGTACAATATAGTGAAAATATATTTTTAAAGGATAGTGATTTCCTTGTTGAAGAACTTCAAAAAAAAGAGTCTTAAAGCAAAGGTTGGTATTGTAGCTGCTGCTTTAACAATTATTCTGTTGTTGGTTTATGTTGTTTATTCTAATTTTAAACCCGAACCACCGGTTGAATATGATATGACTCAAGTGACTTATGGTACAATAACTGATTCTCTTGATGTAAGTGGCACTGTGGAATCAGGTTTAACAGAAAACTTCCTTGCAATTCAAGGTGTAGTTGTTGAAGAAGTCCTTGTTGATGTTGGTGATTCTGTTAAAAAAGGGGATAAGATTGCAACATTTGATGTTTCATCAGCAACAGAGTATCTTAATAAGGCAAAATCTGAATATGACAAGGCTCTACAGGAGTACAATGATACAATTTCATCTTCTCAGACTAATGCAAACAGAAAAGAAGCGATTAAAGTAGAAATAGAAAAGCTTTCAAGTCAGATTTCGGCAAAGGAAAAAGAAGTAGCTCAGCTTACTGAACAAATAGAAAATTCAACAACAGGTGAAACTGCACCGATTCCTGATGAACAGATTGATATGATTGCTATGCAGATGCTCTCTAATGGTGCATCTTTAATGCAGGTAATTGAGTTTAAAAAGGCTGCATCACAGGTTGAACTTCCCGTAGTGGACGAAGCAACACAGGCAAAGCAAACTGAACTTATGCAGAAAAATTTAGAGTTGGCACAACTCAATTCACAACTTTCAGCGCTTTATGCAGAAGATGTTACAACAATGGCAACAGATTCATCAATTATTGATGCTTTAAAGGCGATGATGGATGCAAAAAAGGTTGAATACGATAAGGTTAAAACAGCGTATGATGCTATGAAAAATGGTTGGTATGCTCAAAATGACGGAATTGTATCTGCGGTAAACATTAAAGCAGGCGAACCCTTTGTGCCCGTTAAAGAAAGCTCAAGCTCAGCTATTGATATTTCTTCTTTGCTTGGTGGTAGTGTAGATTCTGATACTGCTAATCTCATTTCAGGTCTTTTGAATGGCTCTTCAACACCATTGGGTTCAGGTGTTATTGTTGAAAGCTATGATAATATGATAGTTTCCGTGACAGTCGGAAAGTCAGACCTTCTTAAAGTAAAAAAGGGTATGAAAGCGGAAATTACAAGCCTTGACTCAAAATACGAAGGTGAGATAATTTATGTTGGTGCAAAAGCAGCTGATTCTTCAGGAGGAATTGATTTAGGCTCTATCACATCGCTTATTGGTGGTTCTTCAGGTGCATCAGGTGCAGTTGTAAAGATTAAAATTAACAATCCTGACTCTAAAATTGTTGTTGGTTTTGATGTTGATATCAAGATTATTCTTGGAACGTTGGAAAATGTGTTAACCGTACCGGTTGAGTCTGTTATTTATAACAGTGGAGTATATTCTGTATTTGTTTACGACAAAGAAGAAGGAACAGCAAGCAAACGTAAAATTACAAAGGGCTTGCTTGACGATACAAACTATGAAGTAATTCTTGGTCTTACTGAAGGTGAGTATGTTATAAAGAGTCCTGACCCAAATATGGAAGATGGTACTGCTGTTAAGGAAAAAAATGCATAAAAAGAGGTGTAAATATTGAATATTAAAGAGAATATTCGTATTGCCGTTTTCAGCATAAGAACAAATCTGATGCGCTCACTTCTTACTATGTTGGGTATAATCATCGGTGTTGCTTCCGTAATTGCCATTGTAACTGTTGGTAATGGCGGTAGAGATTATATTGTCGGTATGATTCGTGATATGGGTAACAGTGCAATCTCACTTACTGTTAATGCCAATGTTGCTGATGATGGAGATTACTTTACAGACAGAGATATTGCTGCTATTAAAAGCCTTGATGGTGTTCAGTATGCGTCAATGCAGTCTATCGCAATGTGCCAGATGGACGCTAATGATATGACGGGTATTCTTATGGGTATCGGTTGTAATACAGATATGCAGATGCTTATGAGAACTCCCCTAATATACGGTAGATTCTTTACCGAAGAAGAATATCTTGAAGGAAAGAATGTAGGCGTAATTGACGTTGGTAGTGCGTTGCAACTTTTTGGTAGAAAAGACGTTGTAGGTGAAAGTGTAAACTGTACATCAAACGACCTTACAATATCAATTCGTATTGTTGGTGTTGTTGACATAATGGCAAGTATGAATCTGGATACTGAAGAATTAATGAGCAGTATGGGTTCAATGATGGGCGGACTTCAAATGACAAGTTGTATGCTTTTAATGCCCGCATCTATTTCAGCCACTCTGCTAGGGAAAACAAGCAATACTTATGATATGTTGCAAATAACTGCAGTTGATGAAAACTTGCTTGATGAGATTGGTGAGGCAGCGCTTAATCGTGTGCGTTCGCTACATGATAACTATGAAAAAGATTGCTATGCAGTAACCAATATGGCAACATATATTGACCTTCTTGATACTGTTATTAACGTGTTTACAATATTTATTGCAGCTGTTAGTGCAATTTCCCTTATAGTTGGTGGTATTGGTGTTATGAACATTATGCTTGTATCAATTACTGAGCGTACAAGGGAAATTGGTATTCGCAAAGCGTTAGGTGCTAAGACGGGTACAATTATGTTCCAATTCCTGACAGAGTCTATAATTCTTTGTCTTATTGGTGGCTTGATTGGACTGCTGTTAGGCGTGGCAAGTGCAGCATTTGTTTCATTCATTATGGATGTCCCTCTTACTGTGCAACCGTCAACCATTGCACTTGCTGTTGGTTTTTCATCTTTTATCGGTATTGTATTCGGTGTTTATCCTGCTAAAAGAGCAGCAAAGCTTCCACCAATTGAAGCGCTTCGCAGAGATTAATATGTTTCTTAAAAGTCCTAGGGAAAATAATCCTTGGGACTTTTGAAATTTATCCGTCATTTTTGATAGGTGTATATGCAGATGTATATACACCTATTTTTTTATCTAAAAAAGAAATGTAAAGAGTAATACTTTACAAATTTTGGCAGACAGGGCGTTAGAAAGCCTTGATTTATAAGGTTTTAAACATTTTCAACATAGTTTTCAACAAAATCAAAGTTCAAATCTTTGTTAAAAACAAGCTGTATAAAATAAAATTTAATAATTTTTATACACAATTTTACATCATATAATTCGTCAAATTTTGCAATTTTAAAATAATTCCCTTCATTTTTATTGTTTTCTCTTTGCAAATATTGTCGAAAAGTTTTTAAAACTAAAAATATAAAACCTATTGCCAATAATTACCAAATATGGTAAAATATGGCAGAAATAAGAAATCAGAAAATGATTTTCATAAAAATATGGAGGTTTTAGAAATGAGCAACAAATTAAGAGTCTTACTAACAGGTGATGGGAGTGAATTTGGGAAGAATTGTGCAAATGTATTACGTACTTATGGTTGTGATGTTGTTTTAGTGGCAAAGGATGGTAAAACCGTTTTGTCAAAGATTAATAATGATAATATTGATGTTGTTGTTATGGATGCTTTTATGGCAAATCTTGATGCGTTAGGTGTAATAACTGAAATTAATGAAAATGAGTCAAGACCATTGATTATGGTAATGTCAAGCACGGATAACCAAAGGTTTGAACAGGAGATTTTATCTGCGGGTGCTGATTACTATTTTCTGAAACCATTTGATATTAATATATTAGCTCAAAGAATTTCTCAGTTGACAGGTTGGTCCAGGGGAGAAGGCTCTACGATGGATAGAAATAGTACGAATGATTTACAGGTTACGGTAAGTGAAATAATGCATCAAATTGGTGTTCCTGCACATATTAAAGGATATCAGTATCTCCGTGAGGCGATAGTTCTTTCTATTAATGACAGAGAAATGATGAGTTCTGTTACTAAGGTATTGTATCCCACTGTTGCAAAGATGTATTCAACAACTGCATCCCGTGTTGAACGAGCAATCCGTCACGCTATTGAAGTTGCTTGGGATAGAGGAGATGTTGATGTTCTCAGCTCATATTTCGGATATACAATTCAAAATACAAGGGGCAAGCCAACTAACTCTGAATTTATTGCAATGATAAGCGATAAACTTCGTCTCAGAATGAAAATTTCATAGAGCTACCAATGTTGACAATACTCTTTAAAAGTGATATTATTTTTTAGCAAAATAATCAAAGGCTCATAGTTTCTTATGAGCCTTTTTTAAGGAGAAAATTATGGTTGAATTAGTAGTTATTGCAGTAGGACTTGCAATGGATGCTTTTGCAGTAGCAGTCTGCAAAGGTCTTAATATGCGAAAACTTGATTACAAGCAGACTGCGTTGATTGCTCTTTTCTTTGGTGGTTTTCAGGCAGGTATGCCACTTGTAGGCTGGTTTATAGGCTCACGTTTTGCTCATTATATTGAAAGTATTGACCATTGGGTAACATTTATTTTACTTGCTATTATTGGTGGTAAAATGATTTTGGAAGCGGTTAAAGGTGAGGACGAATCTGAAGAATGTGGTGGAAATAAGCTTAATTTAAAGGAATTGACTGCATTGGCAATTGCAACAAGTATAGATGCTCTTGCAGTTGGTGTTGCTTTTGCATTAGAATATGACCGTAATACAGTTTTTGTTGCAGTTGCTTTAATTGGTATTATTACAGCCGGACTTTCAGCGATAGGAGTATTTATTGGTCACAAGTTCGGTGCTAAATATAAGAATAAAGCAGAGCTTGCAGGAGGTTTGGTGCTTGTCCTTATGGGCGTTAAATTTCTTCTTGAAGGATTGGGCATAATAGGTGGTTAATATGATTAAAACACTTCTTTGGGATATTGACGGTACATTACTCAATTTTGAAAAAGCTGAAAATTATGCAATTAAAAAGTGCTTTGAAATATTTAATATTGGTGAGTGTACGGATGAAATGGTGTCACGCTATTCACCAATAAATAGAAAATATTGGGAAATGCTTGAACGTGGTGAAATAACCAAACCACAGGTGCTTACAGAAAGATTTAGAGAGTTTTTTGAAAAAGAAAATATTTCCTTTGACCGTGTGGATGAATTCAATGCTGAATATCAGGTGCGTCTGGGAGATAAAGTCTTTTTCTGCGATAACGGACTTGAAACTGTGGAGTATCTTAAAGGTAAGGTAAAACAATACGCCGTAACAAATGGTACATATATTGCACAAAGCCGAAAACTTGTTCAATCGGGACTTGATAAAACTTTTGACGGAATTTTTATTTCTGATAAAATTGGATTTGAAAAGCCATCTGTTGAATTTTTTGATGCAGTACAAAAAGAAATTGGCAAATTTTCTCGCGATGAGGTAATGATAATAGGTGACTCTTTGACAAGTGACATTCGTGGTGGAAACAATGCCAATATCATTAGTTGTTGGTATAATCCTTTAGGGCATGAATGTAAGAGCGATGTAAAAATTGACTATGAGATAAGGGATATTGCCGAGATACTTAATTTAATATAAAAGCAAAAAGAACTGTTGCACAATAAACAGTTCTTTTTTTTGTGCATTTTTACTTACTATAAAAGAAAGAAATATCATTGTTAATTTTTAAGATTTGTGATAAAATTAATTGATTATAAAAGAAAGGGAGAGTGAAAAAATGAGTGTATTTGATAAAGTAAAAGAATTAGGTATCGAAATCAAAACTCATTGGAACACCCCGGCAGAAGGTAAATATGTTCCTTACAAAGAATATAAGGACGTAGTTATCGGTGTCGGTGCAAACTACACAGGTGCAAAAACACTTGAGTATATCGGCTTCTGGTCAAGCTGTTTCCTCATTATGCACCACTATAAGTTGCCTTATCTTACATTCTCAGTTATCGGGCTTCTCAATATGCCTCTCGGCTATATTACAGCTCTTATCTGGTGGTATGTTTGTGACAACTTGGGCTTCTTGCCAAAGAAGCAAGAGAGAAAAGTATATCTTGTTTATGGTCTTATGATGTTGTTTGGTATTTCCACCATCATTTTTGACTATTCAAAATTGTTTGACCAATCAAGTTCATTTATCACAATGCTTAACAGCTTTGAGGGTATGAATGCCACGGCGTGCTTTAAGACCTTTGGTACACACTTCCTGTATTCAGGTTGGGTAGGTGCACGTAATATTTTCTGGCGTAAAAAGCTTATTCCAAAATATGGTCGTTATAAATATGGTCTTTACTGTGACGTTATTCCAAAATGCGTAATGGTTATCCTTATTGGTTGGCTTCCTGTTTATAATATCCCTGATGTTGCTACTCGTGTATGGGTTGCAAACCTTCTCTTTGCTGTTTATGGCGTATTCGGCTTTGGTAATGTTCTTGAAGAATGTTCAAAGAGAATCAGCCCTAACCTTCAAGAAAGAATTCTTGTTCGTAGTTATCCGGTTAAACTTTCACATATCTTTAACTCAATCCTTGCAATCATCCTCCCTGCAATAGTTGGTATGCTCCGTCATGAATGGGCAGATATCAATTTCTACAGATGGGTTATTCCTGTAACATTCTGTATTTCTGCAGCATTTACAATGGGTCTTGCAGGTAGAATTAAAGAAAGAATTCCACAGCCACCAATTGAAGAAAAAGTTCAGATTAAATTCTGGGATGGTATGTTGGGTGTTCTTAAGAATAAATACTTGCTTATTAACACCATAGTTGGTCTTATCGACTCACTTGGTAATGGTATGTTGCCTTTCGCAACAATTCTTTACTTCTACACCTTCCGTCTCAGCGGTCTTCCATATTCATTATTGGTAGCACTTATTTCCTTCGCTGGTACTCCACCTGATTTGTTATCACCATATTTCTTAAAGAGATTCTCATATAAACAGATTATGATATTCTATCAGTTGAGCCGTGCAATCGGTAATGCTATTATCGCTATTGCAATGTGGACTCTTGGTGACAACCTTGCACTTTGCGGTACGATCTGTGTAGTTGTTCTCTTCTTTATGGAAATGACAAAGACTGTTCCAACAACTGCAGGTCACGATATGGGTGTTCGTATCAGTGACTACCAGATGTATCTTTCAGGCGAACGTCTTGAAAGCTTTACAGGTATCTTCGGTTGGTTTACAGGACCTATCACATCATTTGTTGGTCTTATTATTCCAATCTTCTTGCTCAAATATGGCTTTAACAGTAACTGGGAAATCCTCTTCTTCGACGGTTCAAGAAGAAATATCGTTGTTGTGCCAATTATCGTTGATGCAATCGGTTTCTTCCTTATGACAATTCCATATCTCTTCTGGGATTATGATAATAAGAAACAGAACTTGGTTATGGAAGTTCTTAAGCGTCGCGCAGAAGTTACTGAGAAGAAAGCACAAGAAGAAGGCAAGTCAACTGCTGGTAGCTATAAAGGTTAATGGAGGTGAGTTTTTATGAGTAAAAAAGAAAAAAAGCAAAAAGGAGTAGCCTTACAAGAAAATATTCATCTCGATATTCCTGAAGACGAAATTTGGACTTATCAGGTAGAAGGTCTTGCAGCACCTCATATTAACAAGCCTTACAAACATTACAATTTGAAAAAGGCTATATTTGTAATTGTAATTGTAATTTCTGTTTCATTGTCAATCCTTTTCAGTGTTATGGCTTTGCAGAACGAAACATTTGAATACACTCAGTTAGAAAACGGATATGAATTTACAAAGTTCAGTAACACAGGTTATCTCTATGAACTCGAAATTGACTATGTTTCTGACATTGAGTATATTCCTGGTAATAACGACCCTGCAACAAACTTTAACGTTGTTAAGGACACAACTAAGCCAATCACATCTGTAAGACAGTTTACACTTAACTGTGACGACAAGATTAAGACAATCTATATCGGTCCTGATGTACTTGAAATCGACGGTAAAGCATTCTATTCATGCTGGGCATTACAGAATATTGAGGTTGATGAAAACAATCCTAACTACTGTGATGTTGACGGAGTTCTTTACAATAAAGATAAAACTGAAATTCTCTGTTATCCATGTGACCACGACGAATACCTTCGTCAGAAATATGGTTATGAAAAGGAACTTTACAGAGATGAGGTTACTCCTGAATACGAAAGAGATATCCAGACTTATGTAGTTCCATCATCTGTTACAAAGATTGGTGAGATGTGCTTTAACTACGCAAATCTTAGATACATTTACTTCCCAGAAGGTCTTGAAATAATTGAAACACTTGCTGTTTTCAAGCTTCATGAACGTGTTGACCAGTGGGGAACAACACCATCACTTGCAAATGTTTATACATACAAAGGTGAGGCAACAGACCCACACTTTACAACACAGGAAGCACTTGGCGAAGTTTACCTTTCACTTCCTGAAGGACTTAAATTCATCGGTTCTGATGCATTCAGCTATAACCAGAATTTAGAATATGTTTATATTCCATCAAGTGTGACAAATATTGGTCACCATGCATTCTGGGATACATGCTATAAAGAAGACGGTGAACTTAAGGGCGTAACAGAAATGTATGTTGCAGCTGACGAAGCAACATTTACAGGACTTGCAGTTGGTGACGACTGGGTTCCAAAATATGACTACCTTCTCTTTAAGAAGGCAATTAATATTAACTATTCAGCTGAAAGACGTCCAATGTCATAAAATTCTATAAACGAATAAACCCCTCTGTACCGTAGGATATAGAGGGGGCTTTTATGTCTATAAATTATAATTTGTCGGACTGAATAATTCGAAATTCGTAATGCATAATTCGTAATTAAGGAACTGCGTTGCAATTATAATTGCCTCCCTCTGACGAGGGAGGTGGCAAAATCTTTGATTTTGACGGAGGGAGAGATAGTTTTATTATTTACTAAATCTCTCCCTCAGTCTGCTACGCAGACTGGTCACTAGTCAGAGGGAGCCAAAAAGCAAACATAAAACAGTTAGATACCCCAAAAATTTGTAGAATTATTATCACTCCAAAAACAAAAAACTCCTCGTCAACTTAACGAGGAGTTTTATTATAACTTATATCTTAAATAACAAATAATGCAACCGTATATGCAGCATAAATACTAAGTAATGCTATACCTTGCCAACGTGAAAGTTTCTGCTTAATCATTGTTGGAACAACCATGATGAGCATTACACCAAGAACAACAGGAATATCAAGAACTAAAGATGAGTTGATGCCAGCGATTGTTCCTGACATAGGGAGCTCAAATGGGCTGATTGTAATTGCAGTACCACTAACAAGAACAAGGTTGAAAAGGTTTGCACCAATAATATTACCAAGTGAAAGTGAACCATGTCCCTTTGCAAGAGCAGTGATTGCAGTAACAAGTTCAGGAAGTGATGTGCCAAGAGCAACAATTGTAAGACCGATAACTTTTTCTGAAATACCACACATACGAGCAAGCTCTTGAGCGTTGTTGTTAAGAAGACTTGCGCCAACAGCGATAACTGCAGCACCTACAACCAATAAAATTATGTCTTTAAGAAGACTATCCTTTGTGCCTGCTTCTTCTGATTCAACAGTGTAGTCTTCACCACTTACAGCCTCAAGGTCTGCTTCGGTTGTTAATGTGCCAACATCTGTAACAGACTTTTTCATTCTAAGCACTGTTGATACCATATAGATAACAAACGTTGCAAGTAATACAAGACCAATTGTAAGTGGGAACTTGCCGAGAACGTAGGCACTGAAGCAATAAATTGCTGATGCACCAAAGAAGAACGCAACAGGTAATGTCATACTTTTTCTTGCAGCAGGACCTGGCTTGATTGCGATTGTGATAGCAGCGATAAGTGATGTGTTGCAAATGATTGAGCCCAAAGCATTACCATAAGCGATTGAACCACTACCTTGCATTGCAGCACCTGCAGATACCATAACTTCTGGGAGAGTTGTACCAATTGAAACAACAGTTGCACCTATAAGGATTTCAGGTAAACGGAATCGACGTGCAATACCTGAAGCACCATCAACAAACCAGTCGCCACCCTTGATAAGTAAAACAAGTCCTACAATCAGTAAGAGAATTACTTTTACCATTTTAATACTCCTTTAATTAAAAAATAAAACGGACACACAAGCATAGTGAGTCCGTAAAAATGATTTATCGAATAAAGATAGAAAATATTAAATATTTTCTATGACAGACTCCACCACTTATTCGAAATATGAAATGAATTATACATTATAATTATAATAAAAGTCAATAACTTTTATTAAACTATTTTATCAATATCCATTTCCCAGATGTCTTTATTTATCTCTTTAGCATCAGCATAGGTTTTTGCACCTGATTCGAAGATAATATAAAGTTTTCCGTCGTGATAATCGATACCTTCCATTAAGGTAGGCATCTTGAATCTGATAATTCTATTTCTTTTCTTTGATATGTACATATTAGCATTTTCACCGAAAACAGAAACAGTAGTGCATTTCCACTCTGTATATGGCTCAAATACATACATTCTCGAGTCGTTTTTTCTTCCGTATGATGTACTGAAAATGACATTACCATCAGCGGTTATTGACATTCCTTGGACTTTATCAGGAATTGAAAGGATAACGTCAGGAATTTTTGTTTCTTTCACAGAGTAGTCAACATCTAAGGGCAATTTGTAACCACATGCCCATGCATGATTTGTTCCCTCGTGATGGTCTTTATTAACCTTATTGCTGTCTTTATCATTGTTATAGAATTCGCAAACCCAAAGTTTTTCCCCGTCGCAATAAAGTACAGAGCCTTTGACAGGTACAGAGAAATATCCGTCGTGTTTAACGCTTGAACCACTTTCACCTGTGAACATATCCGTTGTGAAATGATAAACTTTGCCATTTGAACTTGAACTGCCACCGGATGAAACCCAGATATCATTACCATTTGATGCAATTCCACCTGCATGACCGGTGAAATTATCGATAATGAACATCTTGCTTTCTTTTGTTTCAGGGTTTACAAGATAAATTCTCGAATATTGTTTATTGCCATCCTTGTCGTCAGGCATATATCCGCTTATTGCAAACACCTCTAATTCTTCAACATAGCAAATTCCTTGTGGGATGAACCCATCATCAAGACCTGGAACTTCGCAGGCCATTCCTGTATGTTTTTCAACATCAACTTTTTTGTCCCCACCTAAGAAGCCTAAAACGTTATCAAAAACATTCTTTATGGAATAAAAAACATCTGTAATAGTTAATGGCGCAACTGTATTTGTGCCTTGTGCAGATGCAGAGAAGGGGATGCTGCTAAACATTATAACGATTGCTAGTGAAATGCTTAAAATCTTTTTCATATTGTTTTTCCTTTCCAATATCTTTTTTTCATAATATCATAAAAAACTATAATTTTCAATGTAGTTGAAAATTATGGATATATGATGTATAATATTTGAGATATTCTCTTTGAAAGGAAGATTTTTATGAAAATTACTCCTGCAAGTACTTTAAAGGATGTTATGAATACTCCCGTAGGTAATGACCTTGTTGAAATGGTAGCATATCATACAGGTATTCCTGGTGCAGTTATCCATAATCCCCTTGTTGGCAAAATGAAATTAAGAACAATTCCAAAGCTTTTAGGTGATAAGCTCCCAATGGAAACAATTGAGCATATGTGCAACCTTTTGAATTGCACACCAGAAAAAGTTATTACTAAAAATGAAGTTGACCCTAAATGGTGGAAGGAATCAGTTATATATCAGATTTATCCTCGTTCTTTTATGGACTCAAATGGTGACGGTATTGGTGATTTACAGGGTATTATCTCAAAACTCGATTACCTTAAAGATTTAGGCGTTGATGTGCTTTGGCTCAGCCCAATTTACGATTCACCTAATGACGATATGGGTTATGATATCCGTGACTACAAAGCAATTATGACTGAATTCGGCACAATGGCTGATTTTGACCAGATGCTTGATGAAATCCATAAGCGTGGAATGAAACTCGTTATGGACCTTGTTGTTAACCATACATCTGATGAGCACGAATGGTTCCAGAAAGCATTGGCAGGAGATGAAAAATATAAGGATTATTATATTTTCCGTAAAGGTAAGGGCGATGGTATCCCACCAAATAACTGGACATCAGTTTTTTCAGGCTCTGCTTGGAATTACTATCCTGAACTTGATGAGTGGGCAATGCATATTTTCTCATCAAAACAGATGGATTTGAACTGGGAAAACCCGGAAATGAGAAAAGAAATCGCAGAAATGGTTTGTTGGTGGCTTGAAAAGGGCGTTGACGGCTTTAGAATGGACGTTATTAACCTTATTTCAAAGGTAGAAGGTCTTCCTGATGGTAACCCACTTGTTGGTGAATTTATCGGTTATGGTGGTGAACATTATTTCTGGGGACCAAGACTTCACGAATATCTTCACGAACTTAACGAAAACTCATTTAAGAAATTCCCCGAGTCTTTCTGTGTTGGTGAAACAGGTGGTATTGGGGTTGAAATGGCAAAATATCTTGTTGATGATTCCCGTGAAGAAATCAGAGAAACATTCCTTTTTGACCAGCTTGAAACTCCGGGCAAACAGAGATGGAGTGACTATAAATATGACCTTAAATACTTAAAGGAAATGTTTACAAAATATCAGCTTTCACTCTATGGTTCATCATGGCCAACACTTGTTATTGAAAATCACGATAACCCAAGAATGGTTTCAAAGGTTAATCCTGACCCTAAATTCAGAAAACCACTTTCAAAGCTTATTGGTGCTATGCTCCTTACAGGTCGTGCAACACCATATATCTTCCAAGGTGAAGAACTTGGTATGATGAACTGTGCGTTCAACGATATGAGTGAACTTCGTGACGTTGAGTCAATCAATAAGTATGCTGAGATGGTTGAAAAGGGTAGTACACCTGAAGAAGCATGGGCAGTAATTATGGCAGGTAGCCGTGACCATTCAAGAACTCCTGTGTGTTGGGACGATAGCGAAAATGCAGGCTTCACAACTGGTACACCTTGGATTCGTGTGAATGGTGACTATAAAGAATGTAATGTAAAGGCTCAACTTGAAGACAAGACAAGTCCTTTCAATTACTATAAAGCTCTTATGGCACTTCGTAAGGAAAATAAGGCAACTCTTGTTTATGGTGATTTCAAACCACTTAAAACAAATGATAAAACATTCTGTCTTTACAGAGAAAGTGCAGAGGGCAAGTTCTATATTGAAATGAACCTTACCGAAAATATTGTAAGTCGTCCAAGACCTGCAGAAGGTGAATGTGTGCTTTCAAACTATCCTGCAACTGCAGATAAACTTCGTGCATACGAAGTGAATATCTACAAGGTAAAATAATGTGTAAAAGGCGGGGCTTTGACCCCGCCAATGCTTTTTACAAAAGTTTTAATTCTCATATTGACAATTTGAAAATCATAATATATAATAATAAGGCTGTTAAAACAGTATGCTGGTGTGGCGAAATCGGCAGACGCAAGGGACTTAAAATCCCTCGGTAGCAATACCGTACCGGTTCAAGTCCGGTCACCAGCACCAAAAAAAGTGGAATTGCACTCGCAGAGTGTGGTTCCACTTTTTTTAGTTTTGTAACAAAGGACTGAACCCACCAACAGCAAAATCGACAAATAATTTTTTAAATGTTCCAATTAATCTGTCATTTTGATTATTGCACATCTGTATTTCAAGTGCTAAAATATTAGACGTTTTAATTTGTAAATTTTGAGGCGAAATTATGGAAACTTTACTTTGTCTTTCAATATGTCTTTTTGCTGGACTTATGTTGTCCCGTGTGGCGAAAATATTTAAACTTCCTGCTGTTACTGCATATCTTGTGGCAGGTATTATTGTTGGCCCTTACATATTAGGTTCATTTCACGTGCCGGGAATTGGTTTTACAAGTATGTCGGATATCAAAGCATATGATATTATCCCTGATGTGGCACTTGGATTTATTGCTTTTTTAATTGGTAACGAATTCAGACTTGCACAACTTAAACAAATCGGTAAACAGGCAACCGTAATCGGTATTTTTCAGGCTATTGCAACTTGCTTGTTAGTTGATGGGGTACTTATCGGCGTTCATTTTGCCTTCCCTGACAAATTGTCTTTACCAAGTGCAATTATCCTTGGTGCTGTAGCAACTGCAACTGCTCCGGCAGCAACTCTTATGGTTGTAAAACAGTATAAAGCAAAAGGACCTGTTACGAATATACTTCTTCCTATTGTTGCTTTGGATGACGCAGTTGGCCTTGTTGTTTTCGCAATTTCATTTGGTATTGCAAAGGCACTTATTATGGGAAGTGTTGATGTTATTTCGATTATCGTTGAGCCTATTCTTGAAGTTGTTCTCTCAATTCTTCTTGGTGCAGTTATGGGCTATGCCTTCAACTTTTTTGAAAGGTTCTTCCATTCAAGGTCAAAACGACTTGCAATGTCCGTTACTTTTGTCCTTTTAACAGTTTCCGTATCAATGCTTAAGTTCCAGATTGGTGGAGTACATATTGGATTTTCTTCGCTCCTTGCTTGTATGATGCTTGGTACAATCTTCTGTAATATCTGTGATTTTTCAGAAGAACTTATGGACAGAATTGACCGTTGGACAGCACCGTTATTTATATTATTCTTCGTAATAAGTGGTGCAGAGCTTGAACTCTCAATTTTCAAGGATATTGGAATAGTGTACGTTGGTTTGATTTACATTTTTGTTCGTTGTATTGGTAAATACTTTGGTGCATCTTTAAGTGCGAGAGCAACAAAGTGTGATATAAATATAATCAAGTATCTTGGTATTACCCTTTTCCCACAAGCAGGTGTTGCATTGGGTATGGCAATCAAAGCTGAAGAACTTGGACCGGAAGGAACTATTGTCTCAAACATTACTCTCTTTGCAGTGCTTATTTATGAACTTGTAGGTCCCTTCCTTACAAAAATTGCTCTTCAGAAAGCAGGGGAAATCAAACCCGAAGAAAAAATTAGTTCAAGAGGGGAAATCCCAAAGAAATAAGAATAATATACATAAACCAAAGAAATTGTTCATTCAATATCTTTGGTTTTCTTATTGTAAATTTTCTTATTATATGATAAACTTATTTTATATGTATAAGACGGAGGTCTTTTTATGAAATACACAATAAACACAGATAATTTTAGAAATTTTGATGTGGCTGAAATTAATAAACTTTCTCCACGTGCGTATTTTATTCCTTATTCATCAAAGGAAAAACTTTGTGAACAGGATGTGCTTACAGAACGCTATAATAGTTCTATGGTAACTGTTCTCAACGGAGAATGGGATTTTAAATATTACGATAAGGATATGCTTATTCCAAAGGAATTCTATACAGAAAGAATTCAGTTTGATAAGGTAACTGTACCTTCCACGTGGCAGAGAACAGGCTACCGTGAGCCTTGCTATCTTAATACTCGTTATGAATTTAATGCAAAACTTTATCCTGGAATACCTGAGGATGTTTCAATGGGTATTTACAGAAAGTTTATTAATATTGATAACCTTGATAAGGTGTATATTCTTACTTTTATGGGTGTTATTTCATCACTTGACCTCTATATCAATGGCGAATTTGTAGGTTATAGCGAAGGTGCCCATAACTCTGCAGAATTTAATATTACAAAGTACCTTGTGCAAGGTGAAAATGAAATTCTTGCAGTTGTAAGTAAATGGTCAACAGGTACATACCTTGAATGTCAGGATATGTTCCGTGAAAATGGTATTTTCCGTGATGTTCTTCTCACAACACTTGATAAAACATATCTTTATGACTTTGTTGTGGATACAGAGAATAAAGACGGTAAATATGAGCTTTCTGTTTCGTTTAGTGTAAAAGGTGATAAGGAAGGCTGTACAATTTCAGCAGAACTTCTTGACGGAGATAATGTTCTTGCAAAAGAAACTGCAGATGCAAGGGCGAAAACAAAGATTATTTTCTCAAATCTTGATGTAAAGGAATGGAATGCGGAAGAGCCATATACCTATGACCTTTTCATCACATTTGAAGATTCAAACGGCAATAAAACTTATGTAAAAAATATCACAGGCTTCAAGACAGTTAAAATTAGGGGTAATGTTTTCTATTTCAACGATATGCCAATTAAATTTAAGGGTGTTAACCATCACGATACAAATATGTACAATGGTTATGTTCTTAAAGGTGATGAGATTAAGGCAGAGTTAGAACTAATGAAAAAACTCAATATTAATTCCATTCGTACATCTCATTATCCACCTGACCCAACTCTTATTGCTCTTGCAGATTTAATGGGCTTCTATATCATAGATGAAGCCGATATTGAAACTCATGGTGCATGGCATATTAAAGCACCTGCAGGGGATAACTGTACTATCAGCCACGACCTTAAATGGGAAGGTAGATATGTTGATAGAGTAAGTCGTATGGTTTGCCGTGACAGAAACCACCCAAGTATCACAATGTGGTCTTTGGGTAATGAAGCTTGGGGTTATAATTGTCAAGATTCTTGCTACGAGTATATTAAGAATAGTGGCTCAAAAATCCCTGTACACTATGAGAGTGTAATCCATACAAAGCGTTTTGCTTATGATGTTATTTCAGAGATGTATCCAACTCAGGAAAATGTAGCGAAATATGGTGCACAGACTGCCAAGGATAAGAGATATCACGAGAAACCGTATTTTATGTGCGAATATGTTCATGCAATGGGTGTAGGTCCCGGCGCTGTTGAAGAGTATTGGGAAAGCATCTATGCTCACGACAACCTTATGGGTGGTTGTGTATGGGAATGGGCGGACCATGCTGTTTTCCATGATGGTACAGATAAATATAAGTACCAATATACCTATGGTGGCGACCATGGTGAAGAAAAGCACGACAGTAACTTCTGTGTTGACGGAATGCTCTATCCGGATAAAACACCACATACAGGTGCTTATGTAATCAAGGCGGTTTATCGCCCTGTTAGAAGTAAGCATATCAGCGGTAAATGCTTTGAATTTACAAACACAAACAGATTTAAGAATACTAAATATCTAAAAGTTATTTGGACTCAACTTGTGAATGGAGAAGAAATAAAATCAGGCGAATTGGTTCTTGATATTGAGCCAATGCAGACAAAGACTTATGAAATTCCTTTTGACACTTTTGCAGAGGATAAAGACTGTCATATCAATATTGCATATTATGATGGTGATGTTCGTTGTGCTTTAGAACAGTCCGTTATTAGTGATAGGGCAAGATTTACAAGGGGCTTGTCACTTGCAGGAACATATTCAGTTAACGATGATAAGAATATTCTTAATGTTGAGTTTGATGGTGGTAAGATTACATTTGATAAAAAATCAGGTGAACTTATTAGCTATGTAAAGAATAATTGTGAATTTATTAATATCAATCCTGCTGATGGTAAAAAAGGTTTTGTTCCAAATCTTGTAAGAGCATCTCTTGATAACGATTCTTATGGCGATAAAAAACCTTGGGATGTTATTAAACTTAACAATGCAGATATTGTACTTGACGATTTCAGATTTGTTGACAAATCAATCTATCTTCATGTTGGTGCATCTTATTCAGTGAAAAAAGGCTTGAAGAGATATTTCCGTGCAGATGTTGTGTATAAGATTTTCGGTAACGGACTTATTGAGGTTGAATGTAAACTTGATAAAGCATTATTTGGTTGTGGAGAATTGCAACGCTTTGGTGTAACTATTGAGCTTGATTCTCAATTTAAGAATATCGAGTTTTATGGTAGAGGCTCCGACGAAAAAATGGAAAATATCTGCGATATGAAAGACCATGCATATATAGGTGTTTGGAAAACAACTGTTGAAGATATGCATGAGCCTTATGTTATGCCACAGGATAACGGAAACTGCGGTGCAGTTAAATATCTTAAACTCTCAAACGAGTTTGGAAATGTATTTACAGTTTATGGTGCACCAAAATTCAGCTTTTCTGCACATAACTATACACAAAAATCACTCCATAATGCAAAGCATCAGGAAGATTTGGAATTTATTAATTCAACAGTTCTTAACATTGACGGATTTATGCGTGGCACAGGTACAAATACTTGTGGTCCTGACACACTTAATAAATACCGTGTGAAGACGGATAAGACTCTTGGATTTAAGTTTGCCTTCAGGGGAGAATGATTATGGTTGAATATAAATGGTTTCCAAAAGGAGTTATTGATGATTCTTTTCGTAATCTTAGAATTGACATTTTCGTGAAGGAACAGGGCGTACCTGAAGAAAATGAATTTGATGACTACGACTTGCAAGTACCTCATCTTGTAATTTATTTCGAAGGTGAGGCAGTTGCAACAGGAAGAATAATTCCTTATGGTGAAAATACAGTTAAAATCGGCAGAATTGCTGTTAAGAAAGATAAGCGTGGTTTAGGTTTGGGTGAAAAAATCGTTCTTGAACTTTTAAGAAAAGCAAAAGAAGACGGTGCAAAAACTGTTTGTGTCGGTGCACAAACTCACGCAGTAGGTTTTTATGAAAAATGTGGTTTTGAACTTAAAGGCACACCGGAATACCTTGAAGAAAATATTCCACATTATGATATGATTTTGGATTTTTAATTAGATATTATGAAACTTTTTTACAACAGACCCCCATCAAAATTAAAATTAAAAAAGGCCTATTGGCGTGGCTTTGAAAATCTTTGGGAGCAGACATCACTTCCTTTGGGTAATGGTAGTCTTGGAATGGGTATATTGGGTGACCTTAAAACCGATAAGATTGTGCTTAACCACAAGACTCTCTGGGCAGGTGGACCATCTCCTAAAAGACCTAATTACTGTGGTGGTAATATCACAACAGCAGATAAAGACGGTAAACTTCCCGTTGATTACTATAAGGAAATTTACACTGCATTTATAAATGGTGAAGATAAAAAAGCACATGACATGTGTGAAAAACTTGTAGGTATTGAAGATGGTTATGGTGGATATCGTTGTTGGGGTACTCTTGATTTCAATTTCGGTTGTATCCGTAACGAATTCAATTATCACCGTGAACTTGATATGAAAAATGGTGTTTGCTCAGTTTCTTATGATGCAAAAATGGGATTTACAAAAAAACTGCACGACAGCAAAACATTCTTTGTATCATATCCCGATAAATGTGGTGTAATCCGTATTAAAAGAACGGAACAGAAACTGAATACAGAGTTTAAACTTTCTTCTGCACACGGAAGAGTTAAATATGAAAACAATAGAATCATCCATTCTGGCGAATTAGATGATAATGCTCTCAAATTCTGTATGGTTGCCAATATTCTTACAGATGGTGTTGCAACTGCAAGTGAGAAAAACATTAAGATATCAGACGCAACAGAGTTAACTATAATTTTTTCTGCGGATACTGATTATATGGATACATATCCTGTTTACAGAACAGGGGAGAATGCAGATGAACTTTATAACCGAGTTGAGAATGTTGTTACACTTGCAACAGAAAAAGGCTTTGATGAACTTTTAAAGACTCATACCAACGATTTTAGCAATCTAATGAATCGTGTTGCAATCGACCTTGACGGTGTGGATAACATTTCTGCTGATGCCTTATTGTATAATTATTCCGAAAATGTAGCATATAGAAAAAAGGCAGCAGAATTGCTTTATCAGTATGGCAGATATATGACTGTTGCATCCTCTCGTGAAGACGATGTATTACCATCAAATCTTCAAGGTATATGGAATGTTTCCAACAATCCTAAATGGAGTAGTGATTTCCATACTAATGTTAATTTGCAAATGAACTATTGGCCTGTGTTTAATGGTAATATGGCAGAATGTTCAAAGCCATTAATCAGATATATCAAATCAATGGTTGAGCCTGGTAGAATTACTGCAAAATACTATACAGGTATTGAGAGCAAAGATGGGGAACAAAACGGTTTCCTTTTCCATACTCAATGTACGCCATTTGGTTGGACTTGTCCCGGTTGGAATTTTGATTGGGGATGGTCACCGGCAGCTATGCCTTGGATTTTACATAACTGTTATGAACATTACGAATATACTCTTGATAAGCAAATACTTGCAGATGATATCTATCCAATGCTTAAAGAATGTGCAGAGTATTTTTCAAAGCTTTTAGTTGAGAAAGACGGAAGGCTCGTAACATATCCTTGTTATTCTCCTGAACACGGGCCAAGAACAATGGGTAATACTTATGAACAAGCTCTTTTATGGCAACTTTACGATGATTCAATCAAGAGTGCAGTAGCATTAGGTATCGAAGATGAGTTAGTTACAAAGTGGCAGAATATACAGAATAGATTAAATGTATATGAAATAGGTGAAGATGGTCAGATTAAGGAATGGTACCACGAGAAGAAACTTGGAGAATTTGGTCAGTTCCATCATAGGCATATGTCACATTTGTTAGGACTGTTTCCTTGTAATGTAATAAATAAATTCCAAAACCCTGAACTAATTGATGCTTCAATAGTTTCCATGAATCATCGTACAGATAAGAGCACAGGTTGGTCAATGGGACAAAAAATCAATACTTGGGCAAGAGTAGGGGACGGAAACAGAGTTCTTAAAATTATTGGTGATTTATTCAAGAATGGTATTTATCCTAACTTCTTTGATTATCATCCACCATTCCAAATTGACGGTAACTTTGGTTTTACATCAGGTGTAAACGAAATGCTTATGCAAAGCAACTATGGTTGTATCGAATTGCTTCCTGCATTACCCGATGAGTGGGAAAAAGGCAGTGTCAGCGGTATTGTTGCTCGTGGTAACTTTACAATTAGTATTGAATGGGATAATAATAAACTTAAATCAGCAAGAATTACATCAAATGCAGGCGAGAAATGTAAACTCTATTATGCAAAAGGTGAATTCCATGTTGATAGTGTAAAATCACATGATGGTATTTTTGAGTTTGATACTCATAAAGGACAAACATATATAATTAGTATATAATAAGAGAATCCCTATGACAAAAACCTCACAATGCTGGCGCATTGTGAGGTTTTTCGTGAAGTATTAATGTAAAGAATAGGATTAAAACTTGTTAAATCCCTATGAAAGTCATTCTTTATTTAAGGGATTTTTTTCTTTTTAAACTTGACAGTTGAGTGTATGTTCAACTATAATAATTGAGTAATTATTCAATCGAAAGGAAAAATATAATGTCAAAGAATGAATTTATATGTGATTGTAATATAATTCACGAAGAAAAAGTAAAAGATACAATGGAGAAGATGCCTGAAACAGTAATACTTAATACTCTTGCTGATTTCTTTAAAATAATGGGTGATTCAACAAGATGTAAGCTTATTTCAGCACTTTTACAAAATGAAATGTGTGTCTGTGATTTAGCAAATGTCCTTTCAATGACTAAATCATCAATTTCTCATCAGTTAAGTAAAATGAAAGATGCAGGAATTGTGAAATGTAGAAAAGAAGGGAAAACGGTTTACTATTCTTTGGATGATAGTCATATTTCTGAAATTTTTGAAGTGGGTCTAAAGCATATTAATCATAAGGGGTAATTAAATGAGAACAGAAAAGAATATATTAATAGCATTTATACTCAATCTGTCATTTTCAATATTCGAAATAATTGGTGGATTTTTTACAGGCAGCGTTGCAATTGTTTCTGATGCTATTCACGATATGGGTGATGCTGCAAGCATCGGTATTTCATATTTTCTTGAAAAGAAAAGCAAAAAGCAACCCGATGAAACATATACCTATGGTTATGCACGCTTTTCAGTAATCGGCAGTGTAATCACAACTCTTATATTGCTCTTTGGCTCGGTAATGGTTATTTATAATGCAGTAATGCGAATTTTCAACCCTGTCGAAATTAACTATAATGGTATGATTATTTTTGCAGTGGTTGGCGCAGTTGTAAACTTTATTGCCGCTTATTTCACTAAAGACGGTGACTCACTTAATCAGAAAGCCGTAAATCTTCATATGCTTGAAGATGTTCTGGGTTGGATTGTTGTTTTAATCGGTGCAATAATAATGAGATTTACCGATATTTCAATAATCGACCCCATAATGTCAATCGCA
>JAFYSE010000014.1 GCA_017546665.1 Clostridia bacterium
CAGGTACAATCGCAGGTTCTTACGTTCAGAATGGTAAGGTTACAAGAAACGCTCAAATCCGTGTTGTTCGTGACGGTATCGTTATTGCCGAAGACTCAATCTCATCACTTAAAAGATTTAAGGACGACGTTAAGGAAGTTGCTTCTGGTTACGAATGTGGTATCGGTCTTAACAAGTTTAACGACGTTAAGGAAGGCGACATTTTTGAAGCTTTCATTATGGAGGAATATAGAGACTAATGGCAGGATATAGAGTAGGTAGAGTATCTGAAGATATTAAACGTGAAATAGTTGCCGTTATCCGTGAATTAAAGGACCCAAGAGTAAGGGATAAAATTCTTACTGTTGTTCGTGTTGATGTAAGTTCAGACCTTTCTTTTGCAAAGGTTTATGTCAGCTCTATGAGTGGCATTGAAGATGCAAAAGAGGCAGTTAAAGGACTTACATCTGCAACAGGTCTTATAAGACGTGAGGTTGGCAGTAAATTGCACTTGAGAAAAACTCCTGAGCTTAAATTTATTGCCGATGACTCCGTTGAGCACGGTATGGAAATATTCAAGAAAATCGAAAGTACAGTTGTTACTGACGATATTGAGGAATAAAATGAAAAAGATAGATGTAAAAGAGTGTGCGGCTCTTTTAAAAGAATTTGATAAATATCTTATTCTTTGTCACAGAAATCCTGACGGCGATACTCTTGGCAGTGCTTTTGCACTTAAAAGAGCATTGGATTTATTGGGTAAAAAGTCAATGGTTCGCTGTAACGATGAAATTCATCCTAAATTTTCATATCTTTGGGATGGGCTTGATAACAGTGACATTGAGTTTGATAAAATAATCGCAGTAGATGTTGCAGATGGCAAACTTCTCGGTGCGGATTTTGAAGCAAAATATGGTGATAATGTGTTTTTGTGCATTGACCACCATATGTCAAACCGTGAATATGCAGAAAATCTGCTTTTGAGAGATAAGGCAGCGGCTGCGGTTGTGATTTATGATGTGATTTGTGCTTTGTGCGTGGAAATCACACCACAGATGGCAAGTTGTGTTTATACCGGACTTGCTACGGACACAGGTTGCTTTATGTTTTCAAACACCACGCCAACGGTACATCGAATTGCTGCCGAGGTTATGGCAAAGGGTGCTGATTACACCAATATCAACCGTCTTATGTTTGAAACCAAAACATTTTCATATATGAAACTTGAACAGATGGCTGTTTCTTCCATTGAAACCTATTTTGATGGTAAAGTTGCATTTATGAGTATTACTCAGGAAATGTTCAAGGAAAGCGGTTCAAACGAAAGTGAATGCGACGGTATTGCATCTCTCCCACGAAAAATTGAGGGAGTTAAAATCGGTGTTACCATCCGTGAGCAAAAAGACGGAAAGTATAAGGTGTCTTTACGCACTATTGAGCCTTATGATGCTGCAAAAATCTGTGCTAATTTTGGTGGCGGCGGTCACAATCGTGCTGCCGGCTGTGAATTTGATTGTTCACTCGAACACGCAAAACAACAATTACTTGAAATTATAAAGGCGGAGTTTTAATGACAGGCATAATTTGTCTTGACAAGCCCTGTAATATGACATCCTTTATGGCTGTAAAAAAAGCCTCTCGAATTTTAGGTGTCAAAAAAGCAGGTCATACAGGAACACTGGACCCTATGGCTTCCGGTGTGCTTGTTGTTATGCTCGGCAACTGTACCCGTTTTATTGAACTTTTGCCTGAACACAGAAAATCATATATCGCAAAGGTAAAATTAGGTCTTACTACTGATACTCTTGATATTACGGGTAAAGTCCTAACTGAAAATCCTGTTAATGTTACAGAAGAACAGTTATTAAAAGCTGTAGAACAGTTTAAGGGTGAAATTTTACAAACCCCACCTATGTATTCAGCAATAAAAAAAGATGGTGAACGCCTTTACGACCTTGCAAGAAAAGGCATTGAAATAGAGCGAGAGCAAAGAAAAATCACTATTGAAGATTTAAGGATTTTCGATTTTAATGGTACTGATTTTTCAATGGAGGTTACTTGTTCAGCAGGTACATATATCCGTTCTCTTTGTGACGATATTGGTAGGGTTCTTGGATGTGGTGCAGTTATGAGCGAACTTACAAGAACTGCTGCAAATGGCTTTTCACTTGAATTTTCCTTTTCTTTGGAAGAATTAGAATATCTTGTTGAGAAGGGAAAACCACAACTTGCAGTAGTTTCACTTGAAAAAGCACTCATGAGTTACCCTGAAATTGTTGTTACAGAACCACAAGCCCGTCGCTTTCACAATGGTGGCGAGTTGGGCTATGAAAGATTACACGGTGATTTCCCTGTTGGTATTTACCGTGTTTACTCCCCTGAAAGAAAGCTTTTAGGTCTTGGGGAAATTCTTACAGAAAAAGGCGACCTTACAGTCAGGAGGGTGCTTGTTGATGAATAAATATGCTTTGGCATTAGGCACTTTTGACGGGCTTCACAAAGGTCACTTGCAAGTGCTTGAAACTACAAAGAAATATAGCAGTCAGGGTTTAATCCCTGCTATGCTTATGTTTGACTGTCACCCATTAAAAGCAGTAAAAGGTATTACTCCACCACTTCTCATTACTCAGGACGATAAGGAAAAACTTGCTAACGACTTTGGGGTTTTACCAATCCCCGTTAGGTTTCAAGATATTCGCGACCTTTCTCCTGAAGAATTTGTAACAGAGATTCTTATAAAAAATAATAATGCCGGTGCCGTTGTAAGTGGTGAAAATTTTCATTTTGGAAAAGACGGTAAGGGCAATAGTAAAATTCTTCGTGAGCTGTGTGAAAAATATGGCATCGTTTATGAGGTGGCAGAAAGCGCTATGTACAAGGGCGAAATGATTAGTTCTACAAGAATTCGTGAGGCTTTGAGTCAGGGTGATATAACATCTGCCAACGAGATGCTTGGACGAAACTTTTCTTATGATTTTTTAGTTGTGGAAGGTAATCGAATTGGTAAAAAAATTCTTGGTTTTCCAACTATCAATCAGCATTTTCCCACAGGCTTTATTAACCTTAAACATGGTGTTTATGCTTCAAAATCGACTGTTGATGGCATAGTTTATCCATCCGTCACTAATTTTGGATGTCACCCTACAATCGGTGGTGACAAAGTGCTTTCCGAAACCTGTATTTTAGGGTTTGATGGTGATTTGTATAATCAGAAAATCCGAGTTGAACTGCTTGATTTCATTCGTGCAGAGAAAAAATTCAACGGAAAAGACGAGTTGAAGGCACAAATCGACGCGGATACCAAATCTGCTATTGAAATATTTGGAAAATTGGTTTAAAATGTTATTTGATAACATTATTTATATCAAAAGGGTTGTTGGAATTGAGTATTGGGGTATATAAATGCTCGGTTCCCTTCACCAAAAACGAAAGGGAATGATTTTTTATGGCAAATGTATTTTTTAAGGCATTCTGTCGAGTTTACCAAAAGGTAATCTATCTTGTTGAGTTCTTCCTTCCTTGGGGCGAACCTGAAATGCTTACAGGTCCCGGAAGCATTAAGAAACTTCCAGAATTTGTTAAGAGCAAGGGTGTTGACAATGTTCTTATCGTAACTGATAAGGGTCTTACTTCACTTGGTCTTTTGAACTCACTTTATGAAGAAATGGACAAAGCAGGCGTTAAGTACACAGTATTTGACGGTGTACAGCCTAACCCTACTATTGACAATATTGAAACAGCAAGACAGATTTATCTTGATAATGGTTGTCAGGGTATTATCGCATTCGGTGGCGGTTCACCAATGGACTGTGCAAAAATTGCAGCAGCAAGAGTTGTTAAGCCAAATCAGCCAATCGAAAAAATGCGTGGCATTATGAAAATCGGCAAAAAGCTCCCTCCATTCTTCGCAGTTCCAACAACAGCAGGTACAGGTTCAGAATGTACTCTTGCAGCAGTTGTTTCAAATCCTGTAACACACGAAAAATATGCATGTAACGACTCTGTTCTTCGTCCGCCTTATGTTGTGTTTGACCCTGAACTTACAGTTGGTCTTCCACCACACATCACATCAACAACAGGTATGGATGCTCTTACACACGCAGTTGAAGCATATATCGGTAAATCAAATGTTCCATCAACAATTAAGTTTGCTGAAAAAGCAACAAAGATGATTTTCGAAAACCTTGAAACAGTTTACAATGATGGTAAAAATGTTGAAGCAAGAAATCAGATGCTTTTAGCATCATACAACGCTGGTATGGCATTTACACGTGCTTATGTTGGTTATGTTCATGCTATTGCCCACAACCTTGGCGGTCTTTACGGACTTCCTCACGGTCTTGCAAATGCTGTTATTCTTCCTGTTGTTCTTGAAGCTTATGGCAGTGCTGTTTATACACCACTTGCAAAGCTTGCTGACATTGTTGGCATCAAAGGTGCTAACGAAGAAGAAAAGGCAAAGGCATTTATTGCTGAAATCAAGGCTATGAACCAGAGAATGAACATTCCTACTGGCTTTACACAGATTAAGGAAGAAGATATTCCAACAATCGTAGCACGTGCACTTAAGGAAGGTAACCCACTTTACCCGGTTCCTGTAATCTTCGATAAGAACGAAATGACAGCACTCGTTAAGTCATTGATGATTACAGAATAATTAAATACATAAAAAAGACCTCTCATAACGAGAGGTCTTTTTTTGCCTTCCCCTTGAGGGGAAGGCTTTCCCGTATTTTTTATTTGTTTTGAATTTTAGAAATACTCTCTTCAAGCATTGCGAGTTTTTCGTTGTACTTTGCAAGTTTTTCGCGTTGCTCGTTAACGAGTGCTTCAGGTGCTTTTGCAACGAATTTTTCGTTGTTGAGTTTGCCCGAAACGAATGCAATTTCTTTAAGCACGCCTGCTTTTTCTTTTTCGAGACGTTCTAATTCTGCCTTGAAGTCAACGAGTTCATCAAGTGGAATGAAGAGTCTTGCATCTTCTGTGATAATTGCAACTGCTTCATCATTTTCATAGCCCTTAACGAGTTCAACTTCACTTGCAGAAGCAAGACGAACGAAGAAGTTTGCACCCTCAGAGAATGTATTTTCGTAAGCAGTTTCAATGAAAATCTTTGCCTTCTTTGATGGTGGAACGTTCATTTCTGCACGACGATTACGAACAGCCTTAATTGCTGTCATAACCTTTTCCATTTCTGCTTCGTCAGCCTTGAATGAAAGCTCGTCAGTAAATACAGGCCACTCTGAAATCATAATTGAGTCACCATCGTGAGGAAGTGTCTGCCAGATTTCTTCTGTGATGAACGGCATAAATGGGTGTAAGAGTTTGAGAGTATTTGACATTACGTAAACGAGAACTGCTTTAACAGTTGCCTTTGCAGTTGCACATTCACCGTTAAGACGGATTTTTGCAATTTCGATGTACCAGTCGCAGAATACGTCCCAGATAAAGTCGTAGAGTTTCTGCACTGCAAGACCTAATTCAAACTTTTCAAGTGAATCTGTAACATCTTTAACAAGGTCGTTATACTTGCTTAAAATCCATTTATCTTCAATCGCAAGGTTCTTTGGAACATAAGGTTCATATTCGTTTTCATCAAGGTTCATAAGAATAAAACGAGCAGCATTCCAAATCTTATTAGCAAAGTTTCTACTTGCTTCAACCTTTTCGTCAGAGAAACGCATATCATTTCCCGGGCTGTTACCTGTTGCAAGAGTAAATCTCAATGCGTCAGCACCGTATTGGTCAATAATTTCAAGTGGGTCAATACCATTACCGAGTGATTTTGACATCTTTCTACCCTGAGCATCACGAACAAGACCGTGAATAAGAACTGTGTCAAATGGAACTTGTCCTGTGTATTCAAGAGCAGAGAAAATCATACGAGATACCCAGAAACCAATAATATCGTAGCCTGTTACGAGAGTGTTTGTTGGGTAGTAATGTTTAAGGTCTTCTGTCTGGTCAGGCCAACCAAGAGTTGAGAATGGCCAGAGTGCTGATGAGAACCAAGTGTCAAGTGTATCTTCATCCTGACGGATATTCTTACTGCCACATTTTGGACAAGTGCAAACTGCGTCCTTTGTAACAACCATTTCACCACAATCGTCACAATACCAAGCAGGAATTCTGTGTCCCCACCACAACTGACGAGAAATACACCAGTCACGAGTACCATTCATCCAGTTAAGATAGTTCTTTGTAAATCTTTCAGGAATGAACTTTGTTTCGCCCTTTTCAACTGCTTCGATAGCAGGTTTTGCCAATGGTACCATACGAACGAACCACTGTTTTGAAACCATTGGTTCAATTGTGTTATGACAACGATAGCAAGTACCAACCTCATGCTTGCGTGGTTCTGTTTCTTTAAGATATCCACCTGCTTTAAGGTCTTCAAGGATTGCTTTTCTTGCTTCCATTGTTGTCATACCTGCATATTTACCACAGTCAAGTACTTCTGGCTCATTTTCAGTTGCACGACCACTTGCAATAAGCTCGTCAGCAATTCTCTTATCCTCTGCACCTGTAAGGTGACCATCATAAGTAAATGTACGAACGATTGGAAGATTATTTCTCTGTCCAACTTCAAAGTCGTTAGGGTCATGAGCAGGAGTAATTTTAACAACACCTGTACCCTTTGTCATATCAGCGTGTTCGTCGCATACGATTGGTATTTCCTTGTTAAGAAGTGGAAGGATTACATGACAACCATGAAGATGCTTGTATCTTTCGTCGTTAACGTTAATTGCAACAGCAGTATCACCAAGCATTGTTTCAGGACGAGTTGTAGCAAGTTCAAGTTTTTCCCCTGTTTCCTTAACTGTATAAAGAAGATGCCAGAAATAGCTATCCTGTTCTTCATATTCAACTTCAGCGTCAGAAATTGATGTGTTACAGCAAGGGCACCAGTTAACCATACGGTTGCCACGATAGATAAGGTCTTTTTCATAAAGACGAACAAAAACTTCGTTAACAGCCTTACTGCAACCTTCGTCAAGAGTAAATCTTTCTCTGTCCCAGTCACAGGATGAGCCGAGTTTCTTCAACTGTTCAATAATTCTGCCACCGTACTGTTTCTTCCAGTCCCAAGCACGCTCTAAGAAACCATCACGACCTAAATCTTCCTTAGTAACGCCTTCATTACGCATAGCCTCAACAATTTTTGCCTCAGTTGCAATAGATGCGTGGTCTGTACCCGGAAGCCAAAGTGTGTCATATCCTGCCATTCTATGATAACGAATGAGAATATCCTGTAATGTGTTATCAAGGGCGTGACCCATGTGTAATTGACCTGTAATGTTTGGTGGTGGAATTACAATAGTGTAAGTCTTTTTGCCTTCTTCACGCTTTGCGTGGAAATATTTGTTGTCGAGCCAGTCTTTATATATTCTGTCTTCAACATTTTTCGGATTATACTGTTTTTCAAGTTCCTTGGACATATGCGTTTCTCCTTCTATTTAAACCGTCAATGATGTAATAATTGTTGAATACACCTTTACGGGGTCATTTATGAAATTCTGTTTTACTTGTTCTAACTGCAAACTGTCAACAACATAAATTGACAATTTCATAAGTTCAGTTCCACGGTCAAAAAGAGTAAATGTGATTGTGTATCCACCATCATCTTCCTTTTTGACTTCAATTTTATTTTCACGTTCAACCTTTGCACGTGTAACGAGTCTTATTGCAGAATTAACTGCTTTTTCACGGACTGTACGTGGAAGGCTTGTCTGCAAAAGTTCTGCTGCTTCCCTACCCTTTTCCGTAACTGTTATAACTTCATCTTCATCGAGAATATCGGCAGTAATATTGCCTGTTTTTAAGAGTTCTTCTATTGCCTGTCCCACTTCAAAAAAATTTGCAAGGCCATCTTCCTGCATAGCGTCGTTAAGCATCTGTCTTGTCATTGGTACATCAACACTTTTAAGAAGATAACAAATGAGAAGTCTTATATCGTCACGGCTACGAAGTCCGCCAAGTTCAATTCCCGCATCAAATGCATCGTATTCCATAACTTTTACTCCTGTAATTCTTTAAGTATTTCTTTAATATCCTGACGGACATAAGTTGGTTTAATTTCGCTATTTTCAACATCCGTCATTGTGCTTTCACCACTGAGTACACAAATTGTATCAACACCCGCGTTGACACCGGATGCAATATCTGTATAAAGTCTGTCGCCAATCACGACAGTTTCTTCCTTTTTAAATGGTGAACGCTCAACGGAGAATTCAACCATAAAGCCATCGGGTTTACCAATATAAAGTGGTCTGCGATTTGTTGCATAATTGATTGCTTCACACATCGCAAAACAGTCAGGCACAAGACCGAATTCTGTTGGACATCCTCTATCAGGGTTTGTTGCAATATATGGAATATCCTTTTTAGTCTGCAACAAATATGATACATCCCAAAGTTTTTTATATGTTAATTCTGTGTCATATCCCACGCAGATACAATCAGTATCTTCATCAGCTTCAGTAGTAATTTTCACCCCATACTTTTCCATTTCAGCAATCATAGACTTTGTTCCCATACAATAAATTTTCTTGTTAGGGAAATGCTTATTAAGGTAAAGTGCGGTTGCCTGAGAAGAAGTGAAGAAGTTATCCTCCGTCACCTTAATACCCATATTTGAGAGTTTTATGACATAATCCTTGACTGAACGGGATGAGTTGTTTGTAATAAACACATACTGACCACCGATGGCATCAATATGAGCCAAGAACTCATTAACACACTCAAAAAGACGAGCACCCTCGTAAATAGTTCCGTCCATATCAAGCAAAAATAACTTTTTGTCCTTTAATGACATTTTAAAAATCATCCTTTTTTGGTTTTCTTCTTTACAACACCTAAAAGTAGAGTGAGTAAATCTTTAAATTCATTTGTTCTTGCAAAAACTACCACATTTATGAGATTTGGAATTGCACAACAAAGCACACCTCTTATAATCAACTCAACGAAAAGGTTGCTGATATTGCCTGTAAGTTTATTTGCAACAAGGCTTGTTACCACATAAAGTCCTGCTGTCATAGCAAAATAAATCACATATCTTACATAGTAACCGATTAGCTTTGCTTCAAGAACATATTTATAAACCAAGTATGGTTGAGTCCATAATGGTATTATAAGCATACTGAGAATATTTGCGAGAATAATTCCGTCAACGGACTTGAACCATAATACAAATAAAACAGACATTACAATATTGAGAACTGCTTCCAAAATTGCAAACCATTGGTCCTGACGATAAAGTCCTGCACTATCCTTTGCCATTAAGATTACTCTGCGAATACCGAAAACATAGAAATAACAGAGCAACAGCACTACTGTTCTGTTGGCAAAAAGACTGTTGGGGTCACCGTGCATCCAGAGTTTCATAAATGGTTGAACAAGCACACCAACGGATACGGTGAAGAATGAAAACACAAGATAATTGAAGAAATATAAGAGTTTAAATCTCTTGTAAATTATTTCCTTTGACTCAACTGTAATAATATTACCGAAACTTGCAGTAACACCGTTGAACACCTGCGTTACAAGTTGCATAAGAGCAGTTGTAATAATAGTATAGTTACCATAAATACCTGCTTGAACAGTACCAAGCATCTTTGAAATGATTGCTGAGCCTGTTGCAGTAACGCTTACTCCACCAATTCTATGGCAGAGCATTGCACTCATATTTTTAATAAGTGATTTTTTCTCGTCACCTGTAATTGTTTCTTTTGATTTATCCTTTGCAATTTCAGGATACATCTTTTTGAATTTGTTACCGATGAGAGATGCACCAATAAGTCGGCACACGATTTTTACTACTGCATAAACAATAAAGCTCTTTGTGAGATATAAAAGTGTAACCTGACTTATAAGGGTAATAAGAGAAATAAAAGCATCATTTCTGTTGACAAGATAATTGTTCTGGTCGGCAACTATAAGCGCTTTACGATTTGCGAAAAGATAGGATGCCACCGTGTCGGATGCATAGAGAATAAAAAGAATAGAAATATATAAAGATGATTTATCCGTATCTTCAATAAAGAAATTCACCACAAGGGAAAGGATAACAGCACCGCCCATAAAGATTGATGCAATCACCTTGTATGCCTGTTTGTAGAAATTAAGAACCTTCTTTATTTCTATGTTATTCTTTTCTTCGATTGGCTTATAAAGTTTATAAAGCAAACCCGTACTAAGACCTAATTCTGCAAGGGACAAAACCTGCAAGAAATTCTTGAAGGTGGTATCAACACCCGCCATACTAAGCCCCAACTGGTCAACGAATACGGAACGGGTTATGAAATTACTAAGCATAAGAATGGCATAACCCGCCATACCGAATATTGAATTGATTAAAACTTTTTTACTTCTCATAATTATTTCTGTTTAAATACTTTTTTAAGTTTTTCGTCCATATTTTCAAGGAAAATAGTTCCTTTTCCTTTTTTGTCATCAAACAAGGCTTTTGTATAACCTAAATACATCCAGAACATAAACATTGCAAATCTTGTAATGAACAGAATTGTTACTTCTGCCATACTGTTTACAAGCAACATTCCAAGGAAAGAGAACAATGCAACAGCCACAGTGTAGTACGGACTTCCCTCTTTCTGTTGTTTGAAAAGATGTTTAAGAATAAACAAGAATGCCAAAAGGAAGAAGCCGAATATGAATACTGAACCAACTGAACCAACACTTACAAGTGTCTGTACAATAAGGTTGTGGAAGTGACGAAGATAGTTATCAACAATGAAAACATCACGATGAGAGTTTGGTCCATGGCCGAAAATCGGTTTTTCTAAAAATTCCTGAATGCCGAATTTCCAAATAATTGTTCTGCCTGTGAAGAAGCCATAACTTTCAGGGATGTCACGGTCAATATCCACCTTGTCCATTTCTTCTTTTTCATCTTCACCAGGAGTATCAGGAGTAACTGTTTCTGTTAAATTCTTGTAAATGCCCGGAACATAAGAAAGAATTGGACGTGTTATGTATATTGCACCGATAAGAATAACTGCTGCAAGACCTGCTGCAACAACTGAAACCACATTTGCCTTAACTACATTCCATCCCTTTTTAACGAGAACTCGTCCACAATAGAAGAATGTTGCAAAAACAACAAACGCAGCAAGGGAAATGAACGCACCCTTTGCATTTTCAAGACACATTGAGAAGAAGTTAAGTACTGATGTAGCAATAAGGAATGCCTTATATGCAGGTCTCATCTTCTTACCTGCGCTCTTATAAACTGCAATCTGAATCACTGCCACAGCAAGAGCAATAGCGGTAATCATATATCCTGTATTAGCATAAATGCCGAAAAGTCTGTTTTGTGACCAACCTACAACATATTTCTGGTCACCGAAAAGAAGTGTCTCATGATAAAGAACAACATACATTCCTAAGGAAATTGTAGAGAATACAGTTGTCATACCAAGGAAAATATTGTTAAGAATTGAAAGCTCTTTTAAGTTTCTTTCCTTTGTTTTATCAAAAGAATCGGGATAAAGCACTAAAAGTGCTATGGCTGTGTATGCCCAGTTTGATAAATTGAGGTTAAGTCCTGTTCTGAAATTAAGAACAACGGACAATGCAAAACACACCATAAATGCAATTAGCCACAATATTCCTCTTGCGTGAACAAATCTGCGTCTGATTATAAAATCATAAGCACAGATAAGAGCACCCCAACCGAGCATTACAAACAGTAATTTGTAGTTGTAACTTACACAATACACCAAAAGTGTTGGAATAAGGAAAAACATCAATGCTACTTTATAGTAAAAAACATTAAATATGCCATCCACAACTTTTTTTACCATATCCATTTTGCACCCCAATCATTTAAAATAAAGGTCGGAAACAACCTTAGCCTGACCCTGCAAGGAAAATCCGTTTCTTGAGATTTCTTCACTTCGGTCAACTCTTTTACCATTTTCCAATTTTGAATTTATTCTTTCTGCCCATTTTTCAGCACCGTCACCAAGTGACATAAACTCAACAAGACCTGTTAGGTCACTATTCTTTGTAACTGTATCACTTACCAAGGATGAAAGTCCGTTTGACTGTGACTCAACAAGCGTTATCGGCAGTCCTTCAAAAAGTGAAGGCATTACAAATAAATCCATCACCGAATAATATCTGTAAATATCCTCTTGGAAATCCACAAACACCACTTTGTCTTCCAAATTTAAATCCCTTGCGTGTTGTTTAACACTATTTGTAAGCTCACCATTACCGATTAAAAGTAATGTGCAATCATCACGTTTTTCCGAAAGCACTTTAAATGCATCCAATAAGAAGTTTTGATTTTTCTGTACTGAAAATCTTCCTGCGTGTCCGATTACATACTTGGTTGTTATTCCAAGACTTTCACGAAGGTCGTCTCTGTGATTTTCGTTATAAGCAAATTTGCTGATATCAACAGCATTGTTCATAATAATTGCATTCTTACCTTTTGATTTACCAAACATCCAGTCTGCCGCAACCTGTGAACAAGCACATTTGTAATCACTATAACGATTTGCAAAAACTCGAAGAAGTTTATGAAGATTTCCAAAAACAATTCTACGAAGCTTTGATGGTACATCAGTAAAACTATTATGGGAATGAACAATAATTCTTTTTGCTCCACCTTTTTTTGCAAACTTAAAGATTCTTAAATCAGAAATGGAAGAAAGGTGGAAATGCACCACATCATAACCCTTTGAAAATACATTTTTCAGAAAAGCCTTATATCCTTTAGGGTTTTTGTATGGCGAAATATCAAATTCAAAATATTCTGTACCATTGGCCTCTGCCCACGCTTTAAGACGGTGATTTTTAAATGATAAAATGTCGTATTTAACGTTTTCCGTATCAAGAACGCTCAGCATATTGAGAATATACTGGGTAATCCCGCTTGTTGGAGCAGTAGGAGCAAAAATCAAAACTTTTTTCATTTTATTGACCTAAATCCTTTTTGATTTGAGTTGTTGAAATTTCAGGTGTTCTCTCAAGATAAACCACTTCACAATAATCCTTAAGGAAATCAAACTTGCCTTCCCAGTCATTACCCATAACGAAGGTATCAACCTTAAATTCCTTTACATCTGAAATTTTCTGTTCCCAGTTTTCTTCAGGAATAACCAAATCAACATAACGGATTGACTCAAGAAGCAACTTTCTCTGTTCATAACTGAAATAACATTTTTTCTGTTTTGAATTCCAGTTGAACTCGTCAGTTGAAAGAGCAACAATCAAATAATCTCCACGCTCTTTTGCTCGACGAAGTAATTGAATATGTCCGTAATGAAGAAGGTCGAATGTGCCGTAAGTAATTACTTTTCTCATAATAAAACTCCTTTAATCGGCATATTTACCGAAATCAAGTTCAGTAACGCTGTGACGATTATAACGCTTGTCCTCGGGTGGAGGAGTCATATAATCGCCATAAAATGTTTCAAGATATTTTATGTAATCAACAGGGGCGGAGATTGTCATATCCTCAAATGGAATTTCAACAGTATCTCTTACCCAATCTGCTTTGATTGTTTCTTTTTTATAACCATAAGCACCACCGATATTAACAATATCTTCGGTCTTTTTGTCGTTGTATTTTGTAATTTCACTTTCAAGCTTTTTCACAAGCTTGTCATGGAAATAAAATGTAGCCATAACTTTAAGTGCAAAATAAACTGCACGTTTTACATAGTCATTTTTTGCACAGACATTGTAATTAAGCTTTGCAAGTAAAAGTCTTTTGTAAAAATATGTCTGCTTGTTATGGTTTTCTCTATCTGCTTCATTTTCGGGTGCAACATCGAATGGGAAAACGTCAATAAAAATACCCTTTTTGGCATCACTACCTGCAGTTGCCTCCACAAGAATAGTGCCGTTAAGCAAAATTTTTGCAAATGGAAGACCATAATTCTTGTCAGTTTCAGGTGTTTGCAAGAAGAAATCTTCACCTAATTCTGATTTGGCAATTTCCAAGAATTTTTCGTAGTCTTCACGAAGCATTCCAATATCCATATCGTCGTCCCACGGAATAAATCCACCGTGACGGACTGCACCTAACAAGGTACCCGCAATAATGAAATACTTGATATTGTGTTTGTCACAAAGTCTTTTGATTTCACGAGCAATTATAAGTTGGCAATTATGAAGTTTTGGCAAATAATCAAAATTTTCCATATTTATTACTCCCCTAAAATTTCCTTGTACAAGTCAACATATTCTTTATATCTTTTTGAAGCATCAAAAAAGTCCTTTGTTGGTGTTTTGCAACCATCAACCTTTTTGATTGCATCATAAATTGCCTTAACATCACCCTGTGGCACAGAAAAACCATTTCCTTCGAAAACACTTTCAGGGCTTCCACCGGTAATATATGTCACAACGGGTGTACCACAAGAAATTGCTTCCAGGTTTGTTGTGGGGTAATTATCCTCATAGGTTGGATTTACAAACACATCTGCAACAGAATAAATCTCTGCCAATTCCTCAATACTGTTTGTACGTTTTATACCTAAAATGTTTTTAGGCAGGGTTGCGAGTTGATTGTCATCAAGCCCCACCAAAACAATTTTTTCGTTTTCGGAAAGGATTTCGTTAAGCTTTATAAAATCTTTAAGACCTTTTCGCTCTTCCCACACACTTGCAACACCAAGAATTATGAATTTGTCCTGCAAATTATTTTTCTCACGAAAATCGCTCTCCGTTGGCTTGAATTTGTTCAAATCAATTCCGTTATTAATAACCTTTACAGGATATTTTCCTAAAAATGACTTTTGTGTTAATTCTTTAAGCCAGCTTGATGGTGTTACGAATGTGATATTTTCGGGTTTTGTGAAAAGTTCTTTTTTCTGCTTGTAATTCTTTTTCGAATTATCCATAACAAGACTTGTGGGATAATCTTTCTTTAACGGACAAGAGTAACACTCAGTTTCCCATTTTTCACAACCATTGAAACTGAAATATGCACAATGTCCTGTAAATGCCCAACAGTCGTGGAGAGTCCACACAATGGGCTTGTTATATTCTTTTAAAAAGTCAAATAAAAGTGCAACATTAAGATAGTAACCGTGAATATTATGAAGATGAATTATATCCGGATTATAGTCCTTGATTTTTTCAATTAGTTTTTTCGTAGCAGATGTTGAATAAAAGCCCTGACGGTCTGTAATTCGGGAAAGCACTCCGTGAATTTTAACGTCCAGGTCGGAGCCTATTCTGTAAGAATTCACATTTTCGGGTGCAGAGTTTCTGCCATAGGCAATAATACCCTCGCCCCCGCATTTCTCAAGCTCTTTTAAAATATCAACCGCAATTCTTCCTGTACTGCCGAAGCCGCAGGTGGAATTCATCTGAAAAACCTTCATAATTTTCTCCATTTATTTCATCATACTCTGAAAATGATTTTCAAGGTCGGTAATAAATTTTTCACGGGTAAAATTCTCGTTAAAATACTTTTTGCCATTCTGCTCACAAGAGCCGAATTTTTCACGATTCTCTACAAAATACTTCATAGCATCTGCTAAGGCATTACTGTCATCAGCAGGAACACAAATTCCGCATCTTGATTCTTCGATAATCTCTTTAGCAGCACCTTCAATAGATGCAATAACCGTACGACCACCTGACATATATTCCTGAAGCTTTGCAGGAACAGTTTGTCCGATAATGCCCTCAGGTTTAAGGGTTAACAGAAAAGCGTCTGCATTATTATATCTCTCTTTAAGCTCTGCCCATGTAACTCTGCCGAAGAATGTGATTTTCTCGTCTGTGCCAAGGTCAGTTGAAAGTTTTTTACAATTTTCTAACTCACTTCCGTCACCATAAATCTCAACAGAGTAGCCTTTCAAATCACGAATTTCTGAAACTGCACGGATAATGCATTCAATATTCTGCACAGAGCCGATATTTCCACCAAAAGCGAAAACAGTATTGTCACTCGGCACTTTTGCTTGAAGGTCAAGGGATTCTGCATGTTGTGGAAGATAAACCATTTTATCCATTGGCACATTATTAACTGTGTGAAGATAATTCATAAATGGTTTTGAAGTTACACCAACCAAATCAGCACTATTGTAAATGCTCATCGAGTACTTGTTCATAATTTTGAACAATGGGTTGCCCTCGCCAACATGCCAAGCCTTTAATGACTCCGGCCACAAATCCAAACAGTAAACAAAGAATGGAATATTGTGTTTTTTAGCATAAGCCTTTGCTCCGTTTGCCATAAGCACAGGTGAAGTCTGATAGCACATTACAACATCAAATTTTTCTTTAAGAGTAAGTGCCTTGATTGTTGATGAAATGCAGAATGATGCATAATTAAGCATTCTGAAAATGAGTCCACTTCTTCGAGAAACGGAAAATGTACGGATAACTTTAACCCCATTCCATTCCACCACTCGGTTTTTAAGTCCCTTACAATCGGCAGGAACTTTTCCCGTTGCATAGTCAGGCAAGGATGTAAGCACCGTTACCTCATGCCCCTTTGCCACCAACTCTTTCGCAATATCATTTACACGGAAATTATCCGGATAAAAATGCTGTGATACAAGTAATATTTTCACATTATCACGTCCTTTTTGAATACAGAATGCAAAATTGCTTTAAAAATAGATGTAGTTTTGCTTCTTGAGGACGAAGGAATACGAGTGTATTTCGAGTCCGCAAAAGTGAAACTACGCCAAATTACTGCAATTATCCTTCGTAGTCGTCTTCGTTTTCCCAGTTGTGATATACATTCTGTACGTCATCATTTTCGTCAAACATTTCAAGCATTCTGCCCATGTTTTTGATGTCGTCTGGGTTTGTGAGTGTTGTATATGTGCTTGGAACATATTCAACTTCTGCTGATACGAATTTGTAGCCCTTTGCTTCAAGGTCATCACGAACTGCACCCATATCATTTGCTTCTGTACGAACATCATAGATTTCGTCTTCTGCAATAAAGTCAATAGCACCTGCTTCAAGTGCATCTTCCATAAGCTGGTCTTCGTCAATGCCTTCTTTTTCGAAAAGAATTACACCCTGACGAGAAAACATAAATGAAACGCAACCGCTCTGTCCCATATTGCCACCAAATTTGTCAAAATAGTGACGAACGTCAGCAGCAGTTCTGTTACGGTTATCTGTAAGTGTTTCAACGATGATTGCGATACCTGATGGGCCATAGCCTTCATATACGATTTCATCATAGTTTTCGCCACTGCCTTCACCCGCAGCCTTTTTGATAACTCTTTCGATGTTATCGTTTGGCATATTTGCAGCCTTAGCCTTTGCAATTACGTCCTTTAACTTTGAGTTACCTGCTGG